>JASHTQ010000722.1 GCA_030040475.1 Streptosporangiaceae bacterium | reverse complement strand
GGCGGCGCGTTCATCGGGTCGGACAGCCTGGGCAGCGACGGGCTGCACCAGTTCCACGAGGGCGACACGTATAACCCGGTCGAGCCTTCGGCGCTCCTTGTTCGGCTGCAGACGGTCGGCTTCACCGCTATCACCCTGCGCGTGTCGTACAACCTGGTGTTCACCGCGATCAAGGAGGCCGGTGAGCCCGACTGCTGAGCTGTAGGCGGTGAGCTGCGGGTTCGGGGCTGGGGGGTCCGGGGCTGGGGGCGGCTTGCCGGGGGGCGGCTTGCCGGGGACGGGCGGAGCGTCGGTAATCACTTGAGCTTTGCGGGCACGCTGGCGGCGGGCTCGCAGTAGCCTCGCGTGGAGTGGCAGCCGACGAGAGGAGCTCCGTGTTTCACGCCACCGGCCTGGCCCATGTGCTGGGCACGCTGACTGGCAGTTGCGGCGGCAATCCCGGCATCGCCTGCCGCCTGACCTGGGACATCACACACAGTACTAGCGCGGCGCAGGTGGTCCAGATCTACCTGGCGGGCCCGATCAGCCGGGTGCTGCGGATCGCGTTCGTCATCGTGCTGGCGATGATCGTGCGGACGGTGGCGCACCGCATCATCAACAAGATCACCGAGGGCGCGGCGACCGCCTCGCTGCCCGTGGCAGGCAACGGCCGGATACACAAGGCCGCCGCGGCGGTGCACGCGGCGGGCATGGAACGGCGCGAGCAGCGGGCGCGGGCGCTCGGCTCGATCCTGCGCAGCGGCGTGTCCATCCTGGTGTTCGGGATCGCGGCGCTCACCATCCTCGGTGACCTCGGCGTCGACCTGACGCCGCTGCTGGTCAGCACCACCGTGCTAGGGGTGGCCCTGGGGTTCGGCGCGCAGAACCTGGTGCGCGATTACCTGGCCGGAATCCTCATGCTCGTCGAGGACCACTACGGGGTGGGCGACACGATCAACCTCAAGGACGCGACCGGCACGGTGGAGGCGATGTCGCTGCTCACCACTCGGTTGCGGGACGTCAACGGAGTGGTCTGGCACGTCAGGAACGGCAGCATCGACAGCGTCGGCAACGAGTCGCAGGGCTGGTCCCGTGCCGTCATCGACTACCCGGTCCCTTATGAGGAGGACCTGGCCCGGATCCGGTTGCTGATGGAAGAGGCGGCGAGCAGCCTGTACCGCGAGCGGGGCTGGCGCAAGCTCATGCTGGAAAAGCCCGAGGTGTGGGGCGCTCAGGAGCTGTCGAGCCAGGAAGTGACGATGCGGATCGTGGCGAAGACCGCGCCGATGCGGCAGTGGGAGGTGGCCCGCGAACTGCGGGCCAGGGTCAAGTCGGCACTGGACGCGGCCGGCGTCAAGCAGGCTGGGCCCGAGACGGTCGTGATCAGCACGTCGGGTGAGGCGACGCTAGCTCGGGCGGCGGCGGGGCTTGCGGCGGCGGGAGCGGCAGGTGTTTCGGATTCGGATATTCCGGAAGCGGATATTCCGGATCTGGATGATACGGATCCGGATAATCCAGGGGACGAGGTGGCGGGGGCTGAGGCGGAGGAGGGGATCTCGGGCGTGGGCGGGGGCGCTTAAGCTTTCAGGCATGAGCCAGCCGACCAGCTTCTATGAGGCCGTGGGCGGGGAGGAGGCTTTTAGCCGCCTGGTCCACCGGTTCTACCAGGGCGTTGCGGACGATCCCGTGCTGCGGCCGGTGTATCCAGCCCGGGATCTCGGTCCGGCCGAGGAGCATCTGCGGCTGTTCCTGATCCAGTACTGGGGCGGGCCGCGGACCTACGACGAGCTGCGCGGGCATCCGCGGCTGAGGATGCGGCACGCCAGGTTCGCCATCGGCGAGGCCGAGCGGGACGCCTGGCTGCACCACATGCGGGTCGCGCTCGACGAGCTCGAGATGGACGAGGAGCACCGGGACGAGCTCTGGCGCTACCTCGTCATGGCGGCGCACAGCCTGGTCAACGTGGAGCCGGCGCACGGCCGGCCCGACCTGGGACTGACGCCCAAGACGTCCGGCTGACGCGGGTGTATGCGGGCCAGGCCGGGGAAAGGTGACCTGTGCCGGGGCGGGTTACGGGCCGATGGTCTCTTCCAGGCTCTTGGTCGCCACCCAGTCGGGCGCACAGCATTCCTGCAGGCACTGGATGCTGATAGTTGCGATGGCCGGACCCGGTCGGCGGGGGCAGGCCGGCAAAGGGCGGTATCCAGATCCCGTCATAGTCAACCAGCCGCAGCTGGCCGTACTGGTCCACGATGATGTTGCCATGCTGCAGGTCGCAGTGGGCGAATTCGGCGCTTTGCATGAGCGCGACCAATTCGCGCCCTCTGCCGGTCAGCCTGTCCAGGGCGGGGGTGCTGCCGCTGTGCACGAGGAGATCCACGTACTCGTTCAGCGTCCGCCCGTCGATCCAGTCCGTCAGCTGCACCGGCCAGGTGCGGCCGTTCACCCGGATCGCGCCGTCGAGCCAGACCGTGCTTGACACGTGCAGGCTCAGGTCGTGGCTGGCCAGGTGCGCGTTCAGCGTGCCGTGCGAATCAGCTGGAAGACACGCGATCGGTAATCCGCGGCCAGCGTGATATCTTCGCGCCGCTTGTCCAGGCCGAAGTACAGCAATTCATCGAGGGCGTCAGGCAGGAAGGCGTCGCGCAGGGACTCGCTCAATTCCTTCGCCTGGCGGCCGCTCAGGGTGCTCACGTTGGCATCCTAAGCAGGCGGCGCCTGGATCAGGCGGCGATCTTCGGAGCGCCTCCGCCGGGGTGGGAGGCGCCACCCCGGCGGGCCGGGCGGTGCTGAGGATACGAGCGGGGCATGGTGGATCAGAGCTTGCCTCTGGTGCGGGTGTTGAGGACGATCTGGGTCACCTGGTAGGGGCTCAGGTGCAGCTTGCTGGCTATCTCGTCCGGCCTGAGGCCTTGCTCGTTGTAGAGGAGCGCCAGCCTCTCCTGCGATCTGGTCCACGGCTGGCGCGGTGGCCTGGCGGGCTGGGCCGGCGGCCTGGCGGTCCCGGCCGGGTGCTTCGGCGGGGCCGGGTGCTTCGGCAGGGCCGGGGACGGGGCGGGACGGCCGAAGAAGGCGCGGCGCTGGTCGTGGTACTTGCCGCTGGCGAGGTCATCGCTGGTCTGCTCGTCCAGGATCATGTATTGCTCGGCGGCCTTGTTCACGCCGACCGCGACCATGGTCAGGCCCTTGGCGTTCTTCTCCTGGCATTCGGGCGACATGCAGTAGTCGTACTTCGCGGCTCGTTCGGGATGCAGCTCCCTGCCGCATGTCATGCAGGTGTACATAGCTTCGATATAACGCCTGGAGCGAGGCGGATGTTCCGCATTTTGCCCGGCTTGGCCGGGTCATTCCGGCACGGTAGTGCGGACCCGCGTGAGCTTCGTTAGGGTGCTGACGTGGGCGGCTGCCCGAGTTGCAGGGACGGTGGTACCGATGGCGCTTACTACCCAGACGATGACCGACGAGCAGCGCAAGTCCGTCGCGATCGAGTACCTGAAGGCGTTCGACAACGGCGGGGTCACATCGACAGGCGGCAGCATTCTCGACCTGTTCGCCGATGACGCACAGGTCTACTTTCCCAAGTGGGGCCTGGCCACGGGCAAGAAGGCGATCGGCCAGTTGTTTACCGACGTCGGCGGCACGATCACCTCGATCGTCCACCATTACTCCCACTTCAACTGGGTGTTCGGCGGCGACGTGGTGGTGTGCGAGGGGACCAGCCACGGCGAGCACCGGGACGGACCATGGCGGGCCGGGGTCCCGGAGTGGGCCGCGGGCCGGTGGTGCGATGTCTTCGAGATCCGCGACTGGAAGATCCAGCGCTGCTTCATCTACCTCGACCCCGACTACGCGGGCAAGGACACCGATCGCTACCCGTGGCTGACTCAGTCCTGACCGGCGGTCGTGGTATAGCCCTGCTCGGCGAAGCTGATTCCGCCGCGCTCGGCGACGGACAGGAAGAAGCCGTCGCTGTACACGGGGGGCTGGCGGAGGTACATGGTGAAGCCGCGGGCGCCGAGGCGGATGGTGACGAGGTCGCCGGTGAGGGTCCAGTCGAAGTTGCCGCGCTCGTCGGGCTCGGATCGCTCGATCTTGTTGATGTCCATGTGGAAGCCCCAGCCTTCCATGTCGATCTCGGTGACGAGATCCCAGGCGGGCTCGAGGACCAGGGTTGCCGGGCAGATCCAGAAGTTGAGCGTGCTCTGCGCGGGGTCGGGAAGGATCCCCCCGACGATGTGGTCGATGTCCAGGAGGAGGCGGCCGGGGTCACTGCCCAGCGGTTCCACGGCGAGGGCGTGGATGGTGTTGTCGTGCCAGCTCAGCTCGTCGAAGTCGGCGTTCGTCCAGACCGTCTTGGCGAGATGCGGTCGGGCAGGCACCGGGGCGGGACCGGTCGGCTCGCTTGCCTCGGGCGTGTCGGCGGCGGACATAGCTGGACAGTACGGCAGCGGGCCGGCGGCTACAACGTTACGCTCCGGGAGATCTGGTCGTGCCTGTCGCGTTTGACCGGCTGGTTACGATCGGATCGTGCCTGACACTTCCGGTCCGCTATACCTCATCCAGTCGTTCGCGAACACGGTGGGGCCCGGCCCCGACGTGGACCTGCTGCGCACCCGCGAGGAGGCCGCCGCCTGGCTGCGCTCGGCGACCCTGCTGCCCGACGACGCGGGGCTGAGCAACTCCGAGCACGCAGCGCTGTTCCGGCTGCGCGACTCGATCAGGGACGTCCTGGCCGCGCACGCAAACGGCCGCCAGGACGCCGCGGCCGCCGCCCGGCTGACCAGGGCGCTTGCCGACGGCCGGCTGGTGCTCACCGTCGACCCGGCCAGCGCCGCGGAGCTGGCGAGCGCCGCCAGGGCCAGCTACCCCAACCTGGTGGCGCTGGTGGCCATCGCGGTTGCGCAGGCGGCGGCGTCGGGCGGCTGGCTCCGGCTCAAGCTGTGCCCGGCGCCCAGCTGCGGGCGGGCCTTCCATGACGAGTCCGGCTCCGGGCGCTGCGCGAGGCACGCCGCGGGGTAGGTTCGGCTCGGTGCGGTTGCCGGCCGGGGTCCCGCCGGGCGGGCGGTTGCCGACCCGGGTTCCGCCGGGCGGGGTTCCGCCGGGCGGGGTTCCGCCGGCCCGGCGGTTGCGGGCGGGAGTTGCGCGGTCGTCTGGGTGAGGAGTCGCGTCGTGGCAGGAGCGGTGCGGATCGGGCTGGCCGGGTACGGGCTTGGCGGGCGCTATTTTCACGCGCCGCTGATCGCGTCGGCCGGGAACTGCGAGTTTCTCGGGGTGGTTACCACCTCGGCCGAGCGGCGCCGGCAGGTTGCCGAGGATCTCGGCCTTCCCGCGTTCGGCTCGCTCGACGAGCTGGCCGCGGCGGGAGCCGAGGCGGTGGCGATCTCCACGCCGGCGGACACCCACGTGACCCTTACCCAGCAGGCACTGCGGCTGGGCCTGGCGGTGGTCTGCGACAAGCCGTTCGCGCTCGACGCGGGTGCCGCGCGGGCTTGCGTGCAGCTGGCCGAGCGGCTCGGGGTGCCCCTGACCGTGTACCAGAACCGGCGCTGGGATTCGGACTTCCTGACCCTCCGCGGGCTGCTTGATTCCGGATCGCTTGGCACGCTGACCGTCCTCGAGTCGCGGTTCGAGCGGTTCCGGCCGGGGTCAGGGCCGTCGCCGGCGGGCGGCGGTACGCTGCTCGACCTCGGCAGCCACCTGGCCGACCAGGCGCTCGTGCTCGCGGGGCGTGTGCTTTCCGTTTACGCCGAGATGCACTACCAGGCTGGGCCGGACGGGGCCGACGGGCTTGACGACGACGTGTTCGTCGCGCTGACTCACGAGGGCGGCGTGCGGTCGCACCTGTGGGCCAGCTGGCGACAGGGTTCTCCGGGGCCGCGGTTCCGCGCCGCGGGAACCTCGGGCAGCTACGTGATCGACGCGGTGGATGGCCAGGAGGCCTTGCTGCGCGGGGGCGCGTCGCCGGCGTCGGCGGCGGCCGCGGGCGCGACCTGGGGGGTCGAGCCTGGCGAGCAGTGGGGGGTCGAGCCGGCCGGGCGGTGGGGGTCGCTGCGACGCGGTGACGTCATCGAGCCGGTGCCTTCTGTGCGCGGGTCGTGGGACCTGTTCTACCCTGCGTTCGCCGCCGCGATCCGTGCCGAGCAGGCGGTGCCGGTGGACCCGTGGGACGCCGTCGCGACCGCCGCCGTGCTGGACGCCGCGCGGGCCAGCGCGCGCACCGGGCAGGTGGTAAGGCCGGAGCCGGCCCGGTTACGGAACCAGGACGATCTTGCCGTGGTTGGCGAGCCTCGCCAGTTCCAGTCGGGCCGCGGCCCTGATCTCGGTTCCCGGGTCGGCGCCCGGGGCGCCGCCGATCACCTTTATGCCGCTCTCGAACGCCCTCTTGCTGGCCAGCAGGGTCACGATGCGGTCGCGGCTCGGCACCAGGGCGAGCGAGGTGTCGAGGGCCTCGTCGCCGCCCACCGCGTCGACGGCGGCGTCGACGCCGTCTGGGGCCAGGGCACGGACCCGGTCTGCCAGGCCGGCGCCGTAGGTCACGGGCTCCGCGCCGAGACCGCGCAGCAGCGCGTGGCCGCTGTCGCTTGCCGTGCCGATCACCCGCGCGCCCATGTCGACGGCGAGCTGGACCGCCATCAGGCCGACGCCGCCTGAGGCGCCGTGGATCAGGACGGTGTCGCCCGCGCCGAGGCCGATGACGGTCAGCGCGTGCCAGGCCGTCACGCCGGTCAGCATCAGGCCGCTCGCCTGCTCGAACGACAGCGTCGATGGCTTGGGTATCACGCTGGAGACGGGCACGACAAGCTCGGTGGCGTATCCGCCTGCCACGCGGTACGCGATGACCTCGTCGCCGACGTTGACGGGGCCGCCACCACTGCCTTGGTCATCGTGTCTCTCCTTGCGCTTGCCTGACGGCCTGGATCTGGGTGGTCTGGGCGACGAGGCGCTGCTCGAAGTCGTACAGGCTGGTCTGGGCGGTGACGGTGGTGCGGCCGCGGTGCAGCGGGACCGCCACCGCGCGCACGGTTCCGGCGCTGACCGGGCGGAACAGCTGGGTGGTGGAGGTCATCGTGGCCGTCGTGGCGCCCTCGGGCAGGCCGAGGAACGTGACGAGCGCTCCGGCGGTGTCGGCGAGGGACATCAGCACCCCGCCGTGCATGATGCCGGCCGAGGTGCACAGGTGCGGAGCCCAGGCGATCCGCGCGACCACCCGGTCCGGGCCGGCCTCGTCCAGGGTCAGGCCGAGATGCCCGGCGAACGGCAGCATGGCGACCAGGGCCTCGGTGTCTACTGGCATGGGGCCGAGCTTATCGGCGCGGTTATCGGGCCAGCCAGCGGAGCAGGTTGGGCCACAGGAGGTCGTAGCCGGGCCAGGTCATGAAGCCGGGCGGGCACCAGTGCGGGGCGCAGTCGGAGGCGAACGCCGCGCTGCGGCCGTTTCCGTGGCTGCCGAGCGTCAGCAGCGGATCGGCGCCGCAGCGCGCCAGCACCTCGGCATCCGGCTTCGCCGCCAGCTGGTTGTAGCCGAGCAGCGCCGGCCATGGTTCCGGCACGCCGTCGAGCACCTCGTGGCCGGGCGTGGTGACCTCGGGCTGGACGCCTTCGGGGTGCTCGGCGCGGTCGTCGGTGGCGCTGATCGTGACCGGCAGGGCGGCCTCGACCGGGGTGGCGTGGTAACGGGCCTTGCCCTCGATGCCGGCGAACGAGAGGTAGCCGCCGATCATCAGCAGCCCGCCGCCGTCGCGGACGTACTGCTCGACGGCGGCCAGCCGGTTCGGGGCGACGGCGGATCGCTCGAAGGTGTCCGGCGCCAGCAGCAGGCTGTTCGCGCCGATGTCGCTGAGGATGACCGTCTGGTAGGACGCCAGCGCCGCGGCGGATCCGGGGAAGCGGGCCGGAGTCAGGTGGCCGGGCAGGTAGTCCACCTCGATGCCCGCGGCGGCGAGGACCTCGCGGAGCCGGTCGGCGCCCTCGACGTAGCTGCTCGTGGTGAAGGAGTCCACGCCCTTGATGTGGAGGCTGTGGGTAACCCAGCTCTCGCCGCACAGCAGGACTCGCATGGTGGGGGTCCTCCGTTTCCGGTTGCGCCTAAGGTTCCTGGTGCTCAGCCGTGCGCCAGCGCGGGCGCGGCGGCGGACTCGCGGATGACAAGCTCGACCGGGAGCACCTGGGTG
>JASHTQ010000721.1 GCA_030040475.1 Streptosporangiaceae bacterium | reverse complement strand
CGGCCGGTGCGGAGGGCTTCCTCCAGGTCGGCCATGGATTCGCGCAGGTGGCCGAGCAGTGTGCCCAGGTCCCACTGCGCGCACGGCGTCGGCAGCGACATCTCCCCCGGCGCGATGACCGCGCAGCCGCCGAGGGCATAGCTGATCGCGCCCGCGAGGAGCGCCGTCGCACCGGACCGCACGCACGTATAGACCGGCGCGGCCGGCGATTCTCACCGGTACTTGAGCGGTCAAGCGCGGTGGGTCACGATTTCACCGGCTGGCCGCCGCCATCAGGCGTGGCAGGTCAGGGGGCGGCCGCCGTTGTAGGCCACCATGTCGGCGAAGGCGCGAGTCAGGTCGACGGGCGCCCCGCGCTCGCCACTCAGGTCGAGATAGGCGCGGTGCAGGTTCCCCACTATTCGTTCGGAATCATAAAGATCTTTGAATTTTCCCAGGTCGGTGGCGCGCGCGGCCTGCAGAGGGGACAGGCCCGCGGCCTTCGCCTCGCGCGCCGCCTGCTGCACGAACCGCAGGTAGCCGAGCACGTCGTCGATCGCTTCCGGGCCGCAGACCGGGCCGTGGCCGGGGACGATCGTCTTGGCGCCGAGCGGGCGCAGCACGGTCTCGAGCACCTCGATCCAGCCGCTGACCGAGCCCTGCAGCGCGAACGGGGTGCCGCCGTTGAACAGCAGGTCGCCGGCGAAGACGACGGAGAGGTCCGGGATGTGCACGATCGAGTCGTTGGTGGTGTGCGCGGGCGTGCCGACGTACCGGACCTCGCAGCGCAGGTCGCCGGACCACAGCGTGACCTGGTCGGTGTAGGTCAGGAACGGCGGCGCCGGCTCGAGGCGGCCCCAGTCCACGTCCGTCCAGATGCCGGCCGGCGGGGGCATGGGCGTGCTCAGCACCATCTCCCGGCACCGCTCGTGGCCGACGATAGTGGCGCCGCCGACCAGGTAGTTGCCGTGGGTGTGGTCGCCGTGGTGGTGGGTGTTGACCAGGGTGCGGACGGGCAGCGGGGTGACGGTCTTGATCGCGTCCAGGTAGCCGCGGGTGCGGCGCTCGGTGGAGGTGGTGTCGACGCTGATCACGCCGGCCGGGCCGACGAGGAAGCCGGTGTTGTTGAGGTACCAGCTGCCGTCAGGCTGCAGGTAGGCGTACAGGCCCTCGCTGATCTGCTGGATCTCCCCCAGGCTCATCATCGTGCTCCTTGTGCGTCCGTGGCAGCAGCAGCGAGAGCGCCAGGCCGAGCCCGAACATCGCCAGCCCGGCCAGCACGTAGGCGTTGCCGATGATGAGCGCCAGGCCGTGCCAGTGGTATTCGGGGAACCAGGACCGGTCGCCGTACCAGATGTACCAGACCGGGTTGGTGTTCTTCGGGATCCAGATCAGGCCGAGGGAGTCGTTGCCGAGGTTCGGCTTGGCCCCGAACAGGCTGGTCGGCCACGCGCCGAACCACGCGATGACGGCCACCGCCGCGGCGGCGAGGGCGATGGCGGTTTGCTTCGCCTTGCGGCGCCAGGCCGCCGCGGCGTAGTGCGCCGTCACGACGGCGATCGGCGCGATCCAGACCCAGTGGTGATCCCAGCTGATGGGCGAGACGAGCAGCCCGGTCAGGGCGGCCATCAGCAGCCCGAGCATGGCGTAGCCCTTGCGGTCGAGCAGCGCGGCGCAGAGCACTCCGGCCAGGCCGACGACGACCGCGGCCCCGATCCAGACGTGCTGGCCGGCGTGCACGCTGCCGGTCAGCCTGGTGATGATGCCCTGGAGCGACTGGTTGCCCGCCCAGCCTTCGAAGCCGGTCCGGCCGCCCTGGGCGAACAGGCCGTCGAACCACCACTTGGTGGAGTCCTTGGGCAGGATGACGAAGCCGAGCAGCACGGTGAACGCGAAGCCCGCGCTGGCCAGCGCCGCCTGGCGGAACTTCCTCGCCAGCAGCAGGTACGGGATGAACACGAGCGGGACGAGCTTGATGCCCGCCGCGATCCCGGTGCCGAAGCCCTTCCACCAGCGGCTTGCGTTGGTGTCTGGCTGGGTGAGGTCCCACAGGATCAGCGCCATCAGGACCAGGTTGACCTGGCCGAGGTACATGGTCCGCAGCACGGGCTCGGTCCAGTAGACCGCGGCGGTGCCGAGCAGGGTCGCGCCCAGCCTGACCCTGTCCCTGCGGTAGCCGAGCCCGCCGAGGGTGAACCAGAGCGCCGCGAGCAGCGCGATGATGTCCACGGCGAGCGCAAGCTGCTGGGACAGCCACCACGGGACGAACGAGACGAGCGCGAACGCGATCGCCGCGAAGGGCGTGTAGGTGAACGGCAGGTGGAGCTTGCCGTAGCCCACCCAGTCGTACAGCGGCGCCGCCAGGTGCGGGTTGTACAGCGGGGCGACGTGCCTGACGATGAGCCCGCCCGACCGGTAGACGGCCAGGTCGACCGGGTCCATGGTGAAGCTCTTCGGGTGGATGACCGCGTAGATCACCCAGCCGCCGAGCGCGACGGCGAACGCGGCCAGGCCGGCGAGCAGCAGGCTTGTGTGCTGCCGCTTGCCTTGGGCCGTCCGCTGGGCCGGCGTCCGGGGGCCGGTGAGCACCGATCTCACCTCGCCAACAGTAGCGGCTCCGGCTAGGATTCCGTTCCCGGAGGTTCGGATGTCATCGAGTACGCACACGGGCGTTGCGGCGGCCGGGCATGATCAGGCGGGGCGGCTGTCCCGGATCCGCTACGCCAGCCTTGGCCTGGTGAGCATGCTGATCATCGAGTTCATCCTCGGCGTGGTCTACAACCTGTACGGGACGGCGCCGACGGCGCACACGTCCATCGGGCTGTTCTCCAGCCCGGTGCTCGCGCTGCACGTGGTCCTCGGCATCCTGCTGCTGGTCGCCGCGGTGATGCTGCTGGTCAGGGCCATCGGCGCGCGGCACAGGCTGGCGATCTGGATGGCGGCCGTCGGGCTTGCCGGGATCGTCGCGGCCGGCGGCGCGGGGCTCGGCTT
>JASHTQ010000720.1 GCA_030040475.1 Streptosporangiaceae bacterium | reverse complement strand
GCCCGCCTACCCCGCCAACCACGACAACCTCCCCGCCGCCCAAACCTCCCGCCTAAGCCCCTACCTAAAGTTCGGCTGCCTGTCCCCCCTAGAACTAGCCCTAGCCGCCCTCGACCAAGCCCTCCTAGACCCGCTCGCCCTCGATCCGGCCAGCCCGTATCCCGCTTCCGCCCGCGTCCCGGCCGCACGTCCCGGTTCCGAGGAGTTCTGCCGCCAGCTCGCCTGGCGCGACTTCTTCTACCAGGTGACCGCCGCGTTCCCGGACATCGCCCGCCGCGACTACCGTCCCGCCGCCCACCCGTGGCGCGAGGACCAGGACGCCCTCGAGGCCTGGCGCGAAGGCCGCACCGGGATCCCGATCGTGGACGCCGGGATGCGCCAGCTCGCCGCCGAGGGCTTCATGCACAACCGGGCCAGGATGATCACCGCCTCCTTCCTCACCCGCAACCTGGGCCTCGACTGGCGCCACGGCTACCGCCACTTCTCGGCCCTGCTCGCCGACGCCGACGTGGCCAACAACGCGGGCAACTGGCAGTGGGTAGCCGGAACCGGCAACAACACCCGCCCGAACCGCATCATGAACCCGCTGCGCCAGGCCCGCCGCTTCGACCCCGACGGCGACTACGTCCGCCGCTACGTCCCCGAGCTCTCCGCCCTCGACCCGCCCCACATCCACAGTCCCTGGCTCCTCCCCTCCCACCAGCGCCCCAGCTACCCCGCCCCCCTCCTAGACCTCCCCGCGCCGCCGGAAAGCCCGCGAGCTGTCGTGCCGTTATCCGCCCTCGCCGAGCCGGCGCTCGAAGCCCGGCGGGATCACCAGGTCCGCCGGGCTCAGTTCGGCGATCGCGGAACGCCCGAGACCGAGCAGCGCGGAGTCGATCCCGCTGCGCATGATGTCCAGCACGTTCTCCACCCCGGCCTGGCCGTTGGCGGCCAGGCCCCACAGGTAGGCCCGGCCGATCATGACCGCGCGGGCGCCGAGCGCGAGCGCCTTGACCACGTCGCTGCCGCGGCGTACCCCGCCGTCGAGCAGCACCTCGACCTGATCGCCGACCGCCGCCACCACCCCGGGCAGGGCGCGGATCGTGGCCGGGGTGCCGTCCAGGTTGTTGCCGCCGTGGTTGGACACCGAGATCGCGCTGACCCCCGCGTCCACCGCCCGCCGGGCATCGTCGACGCGGATGACGCCCTTGAGCAGGAACGGCCCCGGCCACGAGGACCGCAGCCACCGCACGTCCTCCCAGCTGGGCGGCGGCGTCCCCATCCACTCGCCGTACGCGCCGAAGAACGTCGGCGGCGGCGACCCGGCGACCGCCATGTTCGGCACGGTCAGGTCCGGCAGCCGCCCGGCACGGGCAAACGACGCCAGCCACGAGAGCCGGGCAAGCACCTCAGGCGCGAACCGCAGCGCGGTCCGCAGGTCGATCCGCTCCGGGATGACCGGGCTGCCCCAGTCCCGCGCGTGCGAGAACGTCCAGTCCAGCGTCACGATCAGCCCGGCGGCCCCGGCGGCCCTGGCCCGCTCGAGACGCGCCAGCATCGCCTCGCGCGAGCCCGACCAGTACAGCTGGAAGAACACCGGGGCGCCGGCCGCGGCCACCTCCTCGACCGGCTTGCTGGCGAACGAGCTCAGCCCCATCGCCGTGCCGCGTGCCGCCGCGGCCCGCGCGACCGCAAGCTCGCCGTCGGGGTGGACGGCCTGCACGCCGGTGGGGGAGAGGATCACCGGCAGCGCGACCGGCTGGCCGAGAACGTGAGTGGCCATCGAGCGCGCCGCCGGCAGCCCCGCCACGTGCGGCGCGAACCCCAGCTCCGCGAAGGCCGCGACGTTGTCCGCGAGCGTCTGCCCGCGCTCGGATCCGGCCAGCAGCGCGCCGTACACCGACCTGGGCAGCCGCCTGCGCGCCCGCCGCCGCGCCTCGGCCACGCTCTCGAACCAGGCGTTGCCCATCAGCCGCCGAAGCCGGCCAGCGGGCTGGAGTCACAGGCCCGTTCGGGCGGCCGCCGACCGATCGACACGGGCACCGGCCCCCGCCGCGAGTGATCCCCCGACGGCCGCGGCACCCCAGCGCCGCTCAAAACGCCCGCCAGCGCCAGCTCGCCGAACCCGCGCACGCACTCGGGATCCGGCCCGTCCAGCGGCAGCCCGGTGAAGAACTTCGCCGCCATGCACCCGCCCTGGCACGCGTCGTACGCCGAGCAGGACGTGCACGCCCCGGCCGACGAGGGCACCCGCAGCGAGGCGAACAGCTCCGATTCCCGCCACACCGCAGCGAACCCGCCCGGCGAGCGCACGTTGCCGGCCAGGAACTCCGGATGGATGGCGAACGGGCAGGCGTACACGTCCCCGACCGGGTCGATCAGGCACACCACCCGCCCCGCGCCGCACAGGTTCAGCCCCGGCAGCGCCTGCCCGTACCCGGCCAGGTGGAAGAACGAGTCCCCGGTCAGCACGTTCTCCCCGTGCTCGAGCAGCCACTCGTACACCACCCGCTGCTGCTCAGGCAGAGGATGCAACGCATCCCACACGTCCGCGCCGCGCCCTGACGG
>JASHTQ010000095.1 GCA_030040475.1 Streptosporangiaceae bacterium | reverse complement strand
ACCGGCTGCGCGCCGGCGGCTCCTGCTCCCGTTCCTGCTCGTCGTCATCGTCCCGTCGCCAGTCGGCGAACTCGTCGCCTAGCTCAGCGTCACTGAGTTCAAGATCGGCGAGCCAGTCATCGTCTCTATCGTTAAAATTTTCGAATTCAGCGTGTACCATGATCGCCTCCGGCATGTAGCTGAGCTGGGCACGCTCCCGCGGGTACGGCTTGTGGCTGCCGCGGGCCCCGGGATTCAGCGACGGACGTCAACCGCCTCCGCGGTCGGCGCGCCTCCAGCTGGCATGGCCGCGCAGGCCCCGCCGGCGG
Organism: Streptosporangiaceae bacterium; assembly: GCA_030040475.1. The sequence continues at coordinate 7,194 of JASHTQ010000095.1, read as the reverse complement.
CTCCGGTGCTGGTCCTCGCGCGATCCCTGCGGCGGCCCGGCGGCAACCAGGGGACCGCTGCCCGGCGCCTCCGCCATCTCAAGGATCTGACCCATGCATCAATTAGAACACACTTACGATCGAATAGCAATGCGGAAAAAGCTGATAGAGTGGGGGTTCGGTAGTCCGCCCCTCCGGCATCCGAGCCGCGGAGTGGCCCCGGCTGGGTGCCTCACCCGGCCGCCGTCCGGACGATCAGCGCCGCGCCGTCCCGGTCCCAGCCCACCGGCAACGGATCGGTGATCTCCCCGACAAATCCGCCGTCCGGACCCAGGTTACGGAACGCCAGCAGCACCCACTGCCCGGCGCGGTCCCTGACTAGCCGCCCGCTGTACACCTCTTCGCCCGTGATCGCGACCGCCCGGCCGATATCGAAAGGCCCGAGCACCGACTCGCAAGGCACACACCACGTCACGCCAGCCGCACCAGCCGCATAACGCGGTGCGGAGAACAGCAGCACCGGGCGCCCGTCGACCACCTCCATCTGTGGTACCTCCAGATGCCAGAAGCCGGCCCCTGCCACGCTCAGCGGCGGGCAGGCCTCCCATCGGACCAGGTCAGCCGACCGGGCGTGTCCGATGACACCCCGGTCGCCGCCAGCTGCCTGCGCTGCCCTGGCGGTGAGCAGCATGTGCCAGCCGTCCGCGCCCGGATCGGCGAACACCCAGGGATCACGCCACGTCTCGTCGAGAACGCCGTCGCCCGCTCGCTCATACCAGCGCGGATCGGCCGCGAGCACGGGCGAGGCCGGGTGCCGGCGCCAGGTGTGCAGGTCCGCCGAAGTGGCCAGCCCGATTCGCTGCACGTACCCGCCCTCGACCACGCTGCTGCCGGTATAGAACATGCACCAGGTCCCATCGGGCGCCTGCAGTACCGAGCCCGTCCAGGTGGCGGTGTCGTCAAAGGCCGGCCCCGCCGCGGGCCCGAGCGCCTCGCAGGCCGGGATCCAGTGCACCAGGTCCTGCGACGTGGCATGCCCGATCGTGGCGTGCCGGTGCCGCAGCCCGGGATCGCCGAGCGACCGCGGCGCCTGCAGGTAGTACATGTGGAACAGCCGCCCGTCGTCGGCGAACCAGAAATCCCACACCCACTCCCGCGCCAGCCGCAGCATGCAGTTCGTCCTGCCTCGTCCTCATGCGCTCGTTACCCGCAGGCCACCTCGGTCGGCTCAAGCAGCAGCCTAGACGCCGCCGACGGCACGCCCAGGCCGTACCGATGGCGCCGTGACCGGTCGGCAAGGTATTACTTCGCGCCGAAATTACCTGAATTATCCGAGAATGCATCCCGCCTCGACATCGGTGAAAGCCGAACGGCCGGGCGCCAAACCGTGTTATATAACGAAGAGAAATAGCGGCCTGCCCGGTTTGCCGACGAAGCGGGAATAGCCAAGGAATACCACCATGCCAAGATTAATCCGCATAAAGCCCGAAACTACCGCATTTACCCGCCAACCCGACGCCCCGCCGACCGCGACCCAGCGCGCCACGCCCGACGCCTCGACGCACGCCTCGACGCACGCCTCCCCGCACGCCACCGTGCACGCGAGCCCGCACGTCCCCGGCCCGCGACACGTCCGGGCCCAGAGCGCCGAAGCGCCCCCCCGTGCCCCTCTTTCCATCCGCTCCGCAGAACGCCGTCGCTGGTCCGCCGACCTCACCGGTCCCGACCTGACCGGCCTTGTCCTGCACGGCCTCGGCGGCATCGGCAAGTCGACGCTGGCCGCCCAGATCGCCGCCAGGGTCTGCCGCCTCCAGCCGTGGCGCGTGGTAACCGTGGTAACCGGCGAGACCAGCCCGCACAGCCTGCCGGTCTACCCGACCGAGGCGGACCTCCTGGTGCTGGATAACTTCGACGACAACCTGTCCGCCCCGGACGGCAGCACAGCCGACGGCACAGCCGGCAGCAGAGTCGGCGCCATGGCCGACAGCACAGCCGGCGCCAGAGCCGACAGGACGGCCGACACGAGAGCCGACACCAGGACCGTCCGCGACCCTGCGCTGGCCGCCTTGCTCGCCAACTGGCGGGGCAAGCTGCTGATCACCTGCCGCGAGCCGTTCGGGCTGCCTGCGCCCGGCGGCGACCGGCTCGGCTTCCGCCATGTCGGCCCGCTCACCCGGTCCGGTGCGGCCGAACTCGCCGTGGCGATGCCGGCCCTGCGAAACCTCAGCGAGCCAGCGCGCGACCGGGCCTGGCGGCTGGCCGCCGGGCACCCGCGCACCATGGAATACCTCGACGCGCTCCTCGCAACCGGCAACAGCCTGGACGAGATAGCGGCGCTGCTCGCCAGGCCAGAGCCGGCGGCCCCGACCGAGCTGCCCACCTCGGCGGCGGAGTCCATCGCCCAGGCGGTCGGCGACCGTCTGCTCGACGAGCTGTTCGACCGCCTCGGCGCGGGGGCGCAGGCCCTGCTCGTCCGCGCCTCGGTGTTCCGCGCCCCCGTCGGGCCGGTGGCCCTTGCCGCCCGGCCGAGTCACGTTGCCGACGCTCGGGCCGCGGGCCTGCTCACGGTCGGCCCGGGCCGCGAGCTCTGGATGCACCGTTGGACCGCGGACGGCCTGCACCGCCGCCTGGCCGGGGCCGGCCAGCGCGACCAGGTGGCCGCGGCCCACCGCGGCGCGGCCGAGTACTGGCGATCGAGAGCCGCCGACACGCCGTCCGGCCAGCGCGCAATCCTCGAGGCCGGCTACCACCTGCACGCCGTCGGCGAGGCGGCGCGCCCCCGCTCGCGCCAGAGCCACAAGCAGCCGCCTCCGGCCGGCCGCCACCGGCTGCAAAGGCATCGTCTGCGGTGGCTAGGCGTCGGGGCCGCCGCCGCTGCCCTCGCAGCCCTTGCCGCAAGCGAGGCGGCAAGCGGCTCGGCCGCGCCTCGCCCGACCCAGTCCGCCTCGCCCGCTCAGGCCAGGCTGGCCTCGTCATCGGCGGCGGCAGCGGCCGCGGAGGTCCGCAACCAGGCGGCGGCGTGGGTGGCCCGCCAGGTCAGCGCCGGCGTCATCCTCGCCTGCGATCCCGCGATGTGCGCGGCACTGGTCGCGCAGGGTGTCCCGGCCGGGAACCTGCTCGTGCTCGGACCCGGCGTCGGCGACCCGCTCGGCTCGGCGATCGTGCTTGCCACGCCGGCCGTCCGTGCCACCTTCGGCAGCCGCCTGGCCAGCGTCTACGCGCCGGAGATCCTCGCCAGCTTCGGCACCGGCGCGGCGCGCGTCGAGGTCCGCGTGGTGGCGCCCGACGGCACGGTCGCGTACCTGCGGGCGCTCGGTGCCGACCGCCGGGCACGCCAGCTCGCCGCCGCCCAACTGGTCCGCAACCCCAGCGTCAGCCTGACCGCGTCCGCCCGCGCCGAGCTGGCCGCCGGCCGGGTCGACACGAGGCTGCTTCTTACCCTGGCGACGCTGGCGGCGAGCGAGCCGCTGGACATCATCGGCTTCTCCGGCGCCGGCCCAGGAGCCAGCCCCGACCTGCCGCTGCGGGCCGCCGAGTTCAGGCCGGCGCCCGGCACCGCGGCCCGCGCCCTTGCCTTCGTCCGCGCCCAGCGCCCGCCGTACCTGGCCGCGCACGCCGCACTCGCCCCCGGCGGCGCGCTGACGATCGAGTTCGCCGCCCCGAGCCCGCTCGGGCTGCTGCAGTCACCGCCCTGACCCGCCGCACCACGATCATTTTTCTACCGAACGAGCCGTGGTACCCCGCCCGGGCACCGCGCGTCTCCGCGAGTCGCGCGCGTTCGCTACCGTGACGTACGTGCACCGGCCAGCGCAACCCGATCCAGGCATCCGGCTGGACGCCGGCGACGGGACGTTCGTCACCTGCTCGAGCCTGCCCGCCGCGGTCGGCGCCGCGGTGACCGCCGCCGAGCCGCTGCGGCACGGGCCGGGCAACGTCCCACCGGAACTACTGGCGGCGCGAGTTCCTCGCCTACGACACCGGGCTTGCCGGCACCGCCTACGCCGCGGGCGGCATCGCCGCGCCCGCCATGCTCGGCGCCAGCTCAAGGCCCGACGGCCAGCTGGCCGCGACCGCGGTCATCAAGCGCACCCCGCCTTCGTCGGCCGGGCCGTCCACGGCAACCTCGGCCCCAGGTCGTACGGACAAGACTTCACCGCTGCCGACGCAATCCAGCGGCTGACCCCCGTAGTGACGCTCCTGGCCGCGTGGACCGCCGCGACCGAGGCCAGCTGGTAACTACGCGGGCGTTGGCTCCGCGGCGAGGACCTCGGAAACCCGCCGAAGCAGCTGCTCGGCATCGAAGGGCTTCTCGATGATCGGCAGGTCCCTGTCGATCTCGCCGCGCTCCCATAGGTCCCTCGGGAAGCCGGACATGAAGAGGAAGCGGAGGTGCGGCCGCACGGCCACGGCCTTCTCCGCGAGCTGCAGGCCGGACATCCCGGGCATGACGACGTCGGTGATCAGCAGCTCGACGCGGTCATCCTCGCGGATCATGGCCAGCGCGTCGTGCGGGTTGTCGGCCACCCGCAGCCGGTAATTGTGGTGCTCGAGTATCCGCCCGGTGACCTGGCGCAGCTGGGGCTCGTCCTCGACCAGCAGCACGGTCCGGCCGGCGCCCTCGGTCCCGGACAGGCCTCCGGTTGTGCCGGCGACGGCGGTGCCGAGCGCATCGCCAGCCTCGGGCAGGTAGACCCGGATGGACGTGCCCACGCCGAGTTCCGAGACCAGCTCGATGTCGCCGCCCGCCTCCTTGGCGATGCCGTAGATCGTGGCCAGCCCGAGTCCGGTGCCGCGCCCGGCGGGCTTGGTGGTGAAGAACGGCTCGAACACATGCCGGCGGGCCTCCTCGGTGAAGCCCGTACCCGTGTCGGTCACGCTGAGGCAGACGTAGCGGCCCGGCCTCGGCACCGATGTCGCCTCCGGGCCGAACTCGTGCTCCGAGGTCTCGATCAGCAGGGACCCGCCTTCCGGCATCGCGTCGCGCGCGTTCACGGACAGGTTGAGCAGCACCTGCTCGAGATGGCTGGTATCGATCCTGACCCGGTGCGCCCCCTCCGACAGCCGCATGCCGAACTCGATGTGCTCGCCGACCGCGGACCGCAGCAGCCTTTCGGTGTCACGGACCACGCAGTTGATGTCCACCACCTCACCGTGGCTGAGATCACGCCGCCCGAAGATGAGCAGTTGCCTGGTCAGCGCGGCCGCGCGCTTGGCGGCGCTCTGCACCTCCTCCAGATCCTGGAGCAGGTCCGGCCTGTCTCCCGCCGCTTCGGCGATGAACGCCGTGTAGTTGAGGATGACGCCGAGCAGGTTGTTGAAGTCGTGCGCCACCCCGCCGGCCAGCTTGCCCAGGCTCTCCAGCCGCTCTTGCTGGGAGAGCCTGCGCAGCATCTGCGCGGCCTCCCGCTCGGCCTCCACCAGGCGGCGCGCCCTTGCCTCGAGCGTCCTGCGCAGCATCACGAAGATGATGGAGTCGACCGACAGCGCCATCAGCACGCCGACCAGGATGAACCAGCGGTAGCTCCCGTCCGGCACGCCGCTGGACCAGTGCAGGACCACCGAGGTCAGCATCAATGTCAACGCCACGCCGAGGGTGAGCGCCACGACCAGCTTCGACGCCCGGCCGCTGAGGAACGACAGCCCGAAGGCAAGGAACATGAACGTGACGAACGTGAACAGCAGCGAGAGCTCCGGCACGAACAGGCCCATGACAAGCAGCAGCACCAGGGCCGAGACCGGGTAGACGGCGACCACGCCCGGCGTCATCCGGCCGCGGGAGATCCGCTGCAGCACCCAGGCCCAGGTCACGGCCATGACGACCCCGGTCACCGTCACCCCGGCTGCCCGCGCGCTGTGCAGCCAGACCGCCGCGCCGCAGATGATGGCCGCCCACGCCACCGCGCACACCAGGCTCAGCCGGACGATGGCCCGAGCCCGGCTGGTCTCGTCCGGGTCGTACCACGCACCCTCGACCTCCGCGGCCTGGCCGATCCCGTCACCCAGCCCGGCCGCTTGCCCCGTTTCCATATCGCGCTTCCTCACAGCGTCCGATCGGCTGGAGTCATGCACCCCCGATCTGGCTAATTGTAATCACACAATCACTTTCGGCGCCTGCATCGACGGCTGGTTCTGCCATTCTGCCGGACCGGACACGCTGCGCGAACTACCGTATCCCGCATGGAAGACAGCGAGGTAGTCGCCGCCATCGTGGCCGGCGACCCGGGCGGGCTCGCTGAGGCGTACGACAGGTATGCGGTGCCGCTGCACGCCTACTGCCGGTCCATGCTCCGCGAGCCTGCCGATGCCGCCGACGCCGTACAGGACACGTTCGTCGTCGCGTCCGCCAAACTCGGCGGGCTCCGCGACCCCGGCAAGCTCCGGGCCTGGCTGTACGCGGTGGCCCGCAACATATGCCACAGAAGGCTGCGGGCGGGTGAGGCCACCTCCGCCCTCGAAGACGCGGCCGAGGTGCCCAGCGAGACCTCGGACCTCAGCCGCGCCGCCGAGCGGGCCGAACTCTCCGGCCTGGTTCGGGCCGCGATGCTCGGCCTGAACCCGGCCGACAGGGACATCCTCGAGCTGAGCATGGGCCATGACCTGGACGGCGGTGACCTCGCGGACATCCTCGGCGTGTCCCGCAACCACGCGCACGCCCGGCTGTCCCGCGCTCGCGAGCAGATGGAACGGTCCCTGGCCGCGCTGCTCGTCGCGCGCTCCGGGCGCGAGGCCTGCCAGGCGCTCGACGACCTGCTGGCCGGCTGGGACGGGCAGCTGACGGTGCTGATCCGCAAGCGCATCAGCAGGCACATCGATGGCTGCGAGATCTGCGGCGAACGCAAGCGCCGCGAGCTGACCCCGGCACTGCTGGCCGGCGCGGTCCCGCTTGTCGCGGTGTTGCCCGGGTTCCGGGACCGGGTCCTCGCGGCCAGCACCGACGGCACGCCGGAAGGGGTGGTGCGGCGAGCCGGCGCGCTGGGCCGGACCGGGCCGTTCGCCAAGTCCGGCTTCCCTAAGCCGGTCGGCCCGGCCGGGGCGCCGCCCTGGCACCGGATCGTGCCGCACGCCAGGACCGTCGTGGCCGGCGCCGCCGCGGTCGTCGTGGCGGCCGGGGTGATCACCGCCGTGACGCTGGGCGGCGGTCCTGCGCACGGCCATCTGGCCGCCTCCGGCGCCGGCGGCATTCTCGGCGGGCCGGGTGCGGCGGCCACCGGCGCC
>JASHTQ010000719.1 GCA_030040475.1 Streptosporangiaceae bacterium | reverse complement strand
GCTCGCCGTCGATCCTGAGCCGCTCGACCCTGGCGCCGTCGGCGAACGTCCCGTTGCGGCTGCCGCCGTCCTCGAAGAACCAGGCGTCGCCGTCGGCCCGCAGGACCGCGTGGCTCCAGGACACCCTGGAGTCCGCGACGACGACGTCGGACTTGGGGTCGCGGCCGACCCGGTACGAGCCGGGCGGCAGCCGCCTTTCCGTGCCGTCGTAGGTCACGACCAACTCGGGCGCGGACGGGCGAGCGCCGGCCACTAAGCCGGGAGCGCCGACGCGATGCCACCAGGCCGTCATATATCCACCCCCAGGGGACATATTACTAATGCCACCCGCGGCCGGGAAAGGAAGCCGGGGGCGCGCGCCACCCACCGTTCGGAATAAAAAGAATTGAAATATGCAGAACGGGCCGTGGTGCGCGGACCGGTGCCGCTATTCGGTGGTCCGGGACGTCGCGGGGCGGCCCTAGGCGTACTGGGCGGCCTGCAGCGTGTAGAGCTCGGCGTACTGGCCGGCCAGTTCGATCAGCTCGTCGTGGCTGCCCTGCTCGATGACCTCGCCGTCGCGCAGGACGTAGATCCGGTCCGCGTGCCGGACGCTGGCCAGGCGGTGCGTGATGAGCAGCACGGCGCGGTCTTCGGCATGGCTGCGGACGGAGGAGAACAGCGCGTACTCGGCCCGGGCGTCCAGCGCGGCGGTCGGCTCGTCCATGATCAGCAGCGGCGCGGAGCGGTAGAAGCCCCGGGCGGCGGCGATCCGCTGCCACTGGCCGCCGGATAGTTCGGCGCCGTCCTTGAACCGGCGGTCCAGCAGCGTGTCGTAGCCGTGCGCGAGCTTGTCGATCACGGTGTCCGCCCCCGACGCGGTGGCCGCCGAGGTGAGCGCGCCGGCCTCCGCGGGGCGGCCCATGGCGATGTTGTGCCGGACGGTCAGCGGCCAGTTGGCGTGATCCTGGGCGATCACGGCGATCTGCTCCCGCAAGGGTTCGGGGTTGACCTCGGCCAGCGGGGTCTCGTCCCAGCGGACGGCGCCGGCGGCCGGCCGGTACAGCCCGGCCAGGATCTTGGCCAGCGTGGTCTTGCCCGAGCCGTTCTCGCCGACCAGCGCGACCACCTCGCCGCGGCGGATCTCGACGCTGACCTCGCGCAGCGCGGGCTGCGCCGCGTCCGGGTAGCTGAACGTGACCTTGTCCGCGGTGATCGTGCGGAAGCCGCGGGGCGGCGGGGTCGCGGAGGGGCCGGGAATGCGGCCGCTGGCGTCGGCGCAGAAGGCCAGGTAGTCGGAGAAGTACAGGCCCTCCTCGTAGCACTGGTTCACCGCGAACAGCAGGTTGGCCAGGGAGGCCTGGGCGGAGCGGATGGCGAGCACCGCGGTGCCCGCCACCGCGAGCGGCACCAGGCCCGCCGACAGCAGCAGGCCGAGGACCAGGTAGACGCCCAGGGTGGCCACGCCGGTCGCGGCCTGCGCGACGACCCTGGTGAGCGTCTGCCGCCCCGCCGCCCGCAGTTGCGCGTCGCGCGCGTACCCGGCGAGCCTGGCGACCCGGTCCAGCATGAACCGCCGCAGCGTGAAGGAACGCAGCTCGGCCGCGGTGCCGCGTTCGGCCATCAGGTCCGACAGGATCCACTTCCTGCGGTTGGTGTCGGTCAGCGCGAAGCTGGTCAGGTACTCGATCCGGGCCGAGCGCACCGCGGCCCAGCCGCCCGGCAGCTCGGCCAGGACCAGCAGCGCCAGCAGCACCGGCTGGAGCACGGCGACCACCGAGGCGGCCGCGACGATCCCGACCGCGGCCGTGAGGCAGTCCAGCACGTTGCCCACTATCCGGTGCGCGGAGAACGCGCCGCGGTCGCGGGCGCGCAGCATGGCGTCGTTGAACCTGGCGTCGTCGAACGCGGCCAGCTCCACCTGGCTGGTCAGGTCGAGCAGGCGGAGCTCGACCACCTGGTCCACCTGCGGCTCGAGCCTGGACTGCGCCCAGCCGGCCGCCGACTGCAGCCCGGCCCTGGCCGCGGTGGCGAGCGCCACCAGGACCAGCGACGGCAGCGCGGCGCGGACCCGGTGCGGGGTCGGCCCGGCCGCGAACAGCGCCTGCAGGACGCCGGTCGTGGCGATCAGCGCGTACCCGGTGAAGATGCCCGAGGCCAGGTTGAGCGCGACGGTGGCGGTCGTGTCGCGCCGGTTCGCCTCCCAGCCCAGCCGTACCGCCTGGCCGATCAGGCCGGGCAGCCGCCTGGCCATGGCGCGGAAGCTGGCCGCGGCCATCCGCTCGTCGTGCGCCTGCCAGAACTCGACGGTGAGCTCCGCGCTCAGCTCGTCATCGTCCTGCATGCTGGCAACTCCGGTCCGGGGCTTTCAGTATGTGAGCGCGGTCCGGGCGGTTGCGAACGAATTACCATGGGGCGGGCGGGAGGTGATGCCGATGCCGCAGGCGCCAGCACGGCGGGAGGCCGGCAAGCCGCCGGATGTCGCCGGCCTGGTCCGGCTGCATCACCGGCGGCGCGGGTGGGCGTGGGTGGCGGCCGGCAGCGTGGTCGGCCTGGTGGTGTACGCGGGGATCGACGGCAGCCTGTTCGACAGCCTGACCGGGACGACGGAAGTCCTCAGCCTCATCCCGGTGCTCGTGCTGCTCGCCCTGGCCCTGGCCGGGCTGGTGATCGTGATCGTCGATACGTCGCGCATCCACCGCGCCGACGCGGCGGTGCGGGCGAGCGCGAAGGGCGGCGTTTCGCATTACCCGCTGTACGCGCACGCGCATAGCTATCCGCCGCGGCACCATGGCAGCTGGGTGTTCGGCCTCTGCGTGCTCGTCGCGATGACCGGCTTCGCCGTGGCCCTGCTGCCCGCCCAGGTGGACTCGTGGGGGTACGCGCTCGGGCTGGAGCACCAGGACACCTTCGACCCGGTGTCGTACGCGCAGACCTGCACCGCCTTTCACTATCGCAGCTGCTACATAGTGACCGAGGGCTACCTGTCGCGAACCGGCGCGCACGCCACCTGGGGCAGCCAGGTGCCGCTCGGCCAGCCGTTCGCCGTCCGCGACCCGCTCTGGGCCTGGGGCACCGGGCGGAATCTCACCGGCGGCGACGGCTCGGCGATCCCGAACCTGATCGCGGGCCTGTTCTTCGACGGGATAACGCTCCTGCTGGTGTACGTCGTGGTCGTGGTGGCGCGGCACAACCGGGAGGCGGCCGCCGCCGCCCGCGCGGCTCCGGTCGCGGTTCACCAGGCGCCGTCTCAGCCCGGCCGCGGCCACCACGGAAGCGGCGCCCATCACCCCGCTCGGCAGGCCGTTCGGCAGCCCCCCCGTCGCCGGGGGGGCCGAAATTGACTGGGCCGGAACCGGCCGCCTTCCTACGATCGGACGTATGCCGAGCTATCAGCCAGTAGACCTGTCGGCCGCCTGCAACGCGGGCGTGGAGGTTCTCGGCAGCCAGCCGGGTGACGTCCCGCTCGGCCGGGTGGCCCTGCGCGGCCTGCCGTTCCTGATCGGGTCCGAGCCGCCGTCCGCGAAGCGGTGCCTCGTGCTGCCCGCCGCCCCGGTGTCGGTCGGGATCGGCCGGCTCGCGCCGCGGGTGATCGTCGCGCATCGGCTGCTCGAGCCGGGCGCGCCGGCCGGGCACGCCGTCGGGCAGGCCGTCGCGCAGTACGCGTTCCACCTGGCCGGCGGCGAGGTCGCGGTCGCGCCCATCAGGGAGCGCTTCGAGATCCAGGTGGTGCCGCCGCAGTGGGGGCGTCAGCCGTTCCTCGCCGTCCCCGACACGAGCGACGGCAACACGCCGCGCTTCGAGGGCAGGTGGGAGGAGGCCGGGTTCCGCCTGACCGAGCACGTCAGCGGCGAGCCCGCCGGGTATTACCTGTGGTGCTGGGAGAATCCGCAGCCGGACCGGCCGGTGGAGCGGATCGAGTTCATCCCGTGCGGCCCGCGGTTCGTCGTCGCCGGCGTCACCACCAGCGACGTCGACGAGCACCCGTTCGTCCGCTCGCCGGCCCGCCCGGTGCGGCTGGCGGCGAAGGACGGCCGGGGCGGCGTGTTCGACATCGAGGTGGACCGGGGCGTGGCGACCTACCCGCAGCCGCTGCCCGGCGAGGACGACCGGGCCGGCTGGGGTGCGGCCGAAGGAGCCGCCGCGTACGCGTCGATAGCGGCGCTGCCGTCGGCCACCGTCGCGATCCGGCAGGACGGCGCCGAGCTTGGCCGGGTGCGCTGGGGCGACGTGGAACGCGACGGGCGAGCGGACGCCGGCCAGGTGGTCCTCGAGCTGTCGGACAGCGGCCGGAACTGGGTGCACGTCAGCGTCGTCGACGACGCGACCGGGCGGCCCGTGCCGTGCCGGGTCCACTTCCGTTCGGCCGCCGGGATTCCCTACCAGCCGCACGGCCACCACAATCACGTCACGCAGAACCTCGGCAGCTGGCACTACGACGTCGGCGGTGACGTCCGGCTCGGCCAGCGCAGCTACGCGTACATCGACGGCACCTGCCAGGGCTGGCTGCCAAGGGGCGACGTCGTGGTGGACGTCGCGCGCGGGTTCGAGTACGAGCCGCTCCGCCAGACCGTGCGGATCGAGCCCGGCCAGCGGGAGCTGACGCTGCGGCTGCGCCGGGTCGCGGACATGGCCGCGGAGGGATGGTGGTCAGGCGACTCGCACGTGCACTTCCTGTCGACCCCCGGCGCCCAGCTCGAGCAGCGGGGCGAGGACCTGCGCGTCGTCAACCTGCTCCAGTCGCAGTGGGGCGCGCTGTTCACCAACACCGAGGATTTCACCGGCCGACCCAGCATCGTCGACGGCGGCGGCTACGTGACCTACGTCGGCCAGGAAAACCGGCAGCACGAGCTCGGCCACCTGCTCCTGTGGGGCCTGACGGAACCCGTCATGCCGTGGTGCAGCGCCGGCCCCGACGAGGCCGAACTCGGCGGCGCGCTTGACGCGACGCTGAGCGACTGGGCCGACCGGACGCACGCCCAGGGCGGCACCGTCGTCATCGCGCATTTCCCGAATCCGAACGGCGAGCCTGCCGTCATGGTCGCGACCGGCCGAGCCGACGCGGTCGAGATCTTGAACCACGCCGACGACCGGCTGGTCGAGTACTACAGGTACCTGAACAGCGGCTACCGGCTGCCGCTCGTCGGCGGCACGGACAAGATGTCCAGCGGCGTCCCTGTCGGCCTGTATCGCACGTACGCGCGGCTTGACGGGGAGTTCAGCTACCAGGCCTGGTGCCGGGCGGTGCGATCCGGCCGCACGTTCCTTTCCGGCGGGCCGCTGGTGACGCTCCGCGTCGACGGGCGCGAGCCGGGCGACACCGTCGCGCTGTCCGGGCCGGGGACGGTCAGCGTCCATGCCGCGGCGCGCGGCATCTTCCCGCTCCGCTCGGTCGAGATCGTGCGCAACGGCGAGGTCGTCGCCGCGGCGGAGGCGGGCGGCGGGCGGCGGGCCGAGATCGACGAGGAACTGCGGATCGAGGGGAACTCGTGGCTGGCCTGCCGGGCGTTCGGCACCGACTACCACCTCGACGACTGGGGCCGCCCGGTCTTCGCGCATACCTCGCCGGTCTACGTCGCCTGCGGCGGCGACTGGACGATGACCGACCCCGAGGGCATCCGCTACCTGCGAACGCTCGTCGAGGGCGCCCGCGAGTACGTGCGGCATACCGCGGCCCGCAGGCCCGACCGTCACACCACCCACCATCACGGCGAGGCCGA
>JASHTQ010000718.1 GCA_030040475.1 Streptosporangiaceae bacterium | reverse complement strand
CACGGTGATCGGCGAACCGCTGGGCTGGACCCTCCCGCTGGCCGTCGCGGCCGGCCTTGCGGCCGCGTGGGGCCTGCAGCGGCACGCCGTGCGCCGGCTCGGCGGCATCACCGGCGACGTCCTCGGCGCGCTGGCCGAGGTCGCCACCACCGTCACCCTGGTCGTGGCCGCCATGGGCCCCCGGGCGTAGCGAGCCGGCCCGGTCAGCCGCGGAAACGTTCGCCGATCTGCCGGGCGACGGCCTCAGGGGCCAGGTCGACCGCGCCCTCCCAGTGCAGGCGCTCCAGGAAGGTCGAGTCCGAGCGGTACAGCGGCCTCGGGTTCGAGCGGCAGGCCAGGCGCAGGTTCAGCGGGTAGCCCTCGGTGCCTGGCGGCGCCCCGTAGACGGCAAGGTTGAAACTCTGGAAGCCCATCTGCGCGTACCCGCCAAGAGCGAGCGCCAGCCCGTGGGCAAGTTCCGCGACGAGATCGTCGTCAAGCTCCGCGGGCGTGCAGGTACCCGCGGCGAATGCCCGCAGCTCGGCCGGGGCGATCGGGGCGAAGCTGGCCAGCCACTCGACCCGGCCCGTATTCCCCAGATAGCGCTCCGAGCTGCGGCGTTCGGCATCCAGGTAGTCGCAGAATCGCTGTGGCGGCACATCGGCGAGCATCCGCTGCAGCGTGGTCGGGCGAGAGTCGACGATGCCCTGCATGTGCGGGTGGAACAGCGAGCTTCCCGAGGGGAGCATGTGGTTGGCGTTGATCGACGCCCAGCGCGAGCCCGGCTCGGCCGCCATCACCGCCTTGGCGAAGACGACCTGCGTGGCCAGGTTGTCGGCCAGGATCTCCGGGGTCATGTCGTCCAGCGGCAGGTAATGCAGCCTGGGCGAGTAGACCGATACCGAGCTGTGCGAGGAGTAGGCGTGCAGGTTCGGGAACAGCACGGCCTCGCCCCTGCCGATCCGGCCTTCCGGCGCGATCGCGGCCGTCAGCCTGGGCGTCAGCCGGTCGATCCGGTCCGGGCAGAACGGGCAGTTCGGCTCGGTCTGCCGGGCCAGCGCCGCCAGGTCGAAGTCGATGGCCGGCATCAGGCCGCGCCGGGGCAAGATCCGCGAGGTGTGCCCGGTCAGCGGATCGGTTCGCACGTCGATCGTGGTGCGGACCGCCTCGCCCGTGGCCGGGTCGATCATCTCGGCGGTCAGCAACTCGCGCCGAAGCTCCATGTCCTCTCCTAGGCGAGCCGGATCCGCGGGTCCGCGACGGTCAGCGCGATGTCGGCGATCAGGTTGCCGAGCACCGTCAGCACCGCGCCGATCAGCGTGTAGGCGAGCAGTACCGGGTAGTCCTCGTCCGAAAGGCTGTTGTAAAACAGCAGGCCGAGGCCATCGTAGTTGAACGCGGTCTCGGCGATGAGGTTGCCAGAAAGCAGCGCGGGGATGGACAGCCCGATCAGCGTGACCATCGGCAGTAGCGAGTTGCGCACCACGTGCCGCCACAGCACGAGCCGCTCAGGCAGCCCCTTGGCCCGCGCCGCCTTGATGAAGTCCTGCGCCAGCGTGTCCATCACCGACGACCGCATGTACCTGGAATAGCCGGCCAGGATGAGCAGCGTGATGCAGACGATCGGCAGCGTCATGTCACGCCAGTCGGTGACGATGCCGAACAGCGAGTTGGACTGGCTGGCCTCGAAGCCGAGCACGCCGAGGCTCAGCGCGAAGACCTGGATCGCGATCAGGTACAGCAGGAAGTCGGGCATAGCGTAGAAGGTGAAGGCCACGCTGGTGACGATGTTGTCGCCGAGGCTGTTCCGCTTGACCGCCTGGTAGATGCCGAGCGGGATCGCGATCAGCACGGCGAGCAGCAGCGACACGCCGGACAGGTACAGGCTGCGCGCCCACCGCTCGCCGAGCAGCGCCGCCACGCTCTGGTTCAGCTTGTAGGAGTAGCCGAGGTTGCCGCGCAGCACGTCGCCCACGTACCGCAGGTACTGCACGAACACCGGTGCGTTGAAGCCGTTGGCCTTGTTCCACGCGTTGATCGCCGCAGGCTGGGCCTTCGGCCCGAGGACCACGATGGCGGGGGACGGGAAGACGGCGTGCAGCAGCAGGAAGATGAAGACGGAGATGCCGAACAGGATCACGACCGACGTCCCGCAGCGTCGGATGAGGTAAGCAGTCACCCGCCACGCTCCTCGCCACAAAGCCGGGCCGACCTGCGCCAGCGCTCACCCCGGTTTAACACACGAAGATCGCAGAACGTCCCCGCGGGCATGTTTCAATTGCGAAAAGGGCCGAACCGGACACCACACCACGGGACGGCCCGCGGAAGGCAGGGATCCGATGCCGGCGACACACGAGGTCTTCAACCAGCCGCCCCCGCTGAGCGGTTATGACGTGGCGGACGACGCCGCCCTGCTCGCCGCGCTGCGCCGCGAGGGCGCGGGCTGGGCCACCGAGGCCGTCCGCGAACTCGGCCGGCTGGCCGGCTCGGCCCGGGCGCAGGAGTGGGGCCGCCAGGCGAACGAGAACCCGCCGGTGCTCCGCACGCACGACCGGTTCGGGCACCGGATCGACGAGGTGGAGTTCCACCCGGCGTGGCATGAGCTGATGACGGTGGCGGTGCGGCACGGGCTGCACGCCGCGCCGTGGCAGGACGCGCGTCCCGGCGCCCACGTCGCGCGGGCGGCGGGCTTCTACGTCTGGGGCGCGACCGACGCCGGGCACTGCTGCCCGGTCTCGATGACGTACGCGATCGTGCCCGCGCTGCGGCACTCCCCCGGGCTCGCCGCGACCTTCGAGCCGCTGCTCGCCGCGCGGGAATACGACTTCGGCCTGCGCCCGCCCGGCGCCAAGGCGGGCCTGCTCGCGGGCATGTCGATGACCGAGAAGCAGGGCGGATCCGACGTCAGGGCCAACACCACCAGGGCCGTCCCGGCCGGTGACGGCAGCTACCTGCTGACCGGGCACAAGTGGTTCACCTCGGCCCCGATGGGCGACCTGTTCATGGTGCTGGCGCAGGCCCCCGGCGGGCTGTCGTGCTTCCTGCTGCCCCGGGTGCTGCCGGACGGCACCAGGAACGCGATGCGCCTGCAGCGGCTGAAGGACAAGCTGGGCAACCGCTCCAACGCCTCCGCGGAGGTCGAGTACGACGCCGCGATGGCCTGGCCGGTCGGCGAGGAGGGCCACGGGGTCCGCACCATCATCGAGATGGTCAACGTCACCCGGCTGGACTGCGTGCTCGGCACGGCCACGGGGATGCGCGCCGCCGTCACGCTCGCCGCGCACCATGCCGGGCACCGCGGCGCGTTCGGCAGGCGGCTAGCCGACCAGCCGCTGATGGCCGGCGTGCTCGCCGACCTGGCGATCGAGTCGGAGGCGACGACGATGGCGGCCTTCCGGCTCGCCGGGGCGACCGACCGGGCGGCGCGTGGCGACGCGCAGGAGGCGGCGTTCCGCCGCCTCGCCCTGGCCGCGACCAAGTACTGGGTGTGCAAACGCGCGCCCGCCCACGCGGCCGAAGCGCTGGAGTGCCTCGGCGGCAACGGCTACGTCGAGGAGTCCGGGATGCCCCGGCTGTACCGGGAGGCTCCGCTGCAGTCCATCTGGGAGGGCTCGGGCAACGTGGCCGCGCTCGACGCGCTCCGCGCCCTGATGCGGCAGCCCGAGTCGGCCGAGGCCTTCTTCGCCGAGCTCGAGCAGGCGGCCGGGGCCGACCGGCGGCTGGACTCGGCGGTGGCCAGGCTGCGCAAGGAACTCGGCGACCCGTCCGAGGCCAGGGCCCGTCACCTGGCCGAGGCCATGGCGCTCGCCCTGCAGGGCGCGCTGCTCGTTCGGCACGGCGACCCCGCCGTGGCCGACGCCTTCGCCGCCTCCCGGCTGGCCGAGGATGCCGCCGGCCCCGGCGCCTGGGGCCACGCCTACGGCACCCTCCCGTCCGGCATCGACACCGCCGCGATCGTGGCCCGCGCCACCCCAGCCGGCTGACCTCAAGGAGCTAGGTGATCGAGCCGGGCCAGGCGGCCGTGCGTCCGGTGCGGCTCGTGCACAGCGCCGACTGCCACCTCGGCAGCGATACCCGCGACGACCGCAGCGGCGGGCATCGCCGATCTGGCCCGCCGATATCGAGGCCGTGAACTGGGACTACGTGGCGCTGGGACACGTCCACGTCTACCGGGTGGTTCGAGAGCCGCCGGCCGGCCCCGTTGTGTACTGCGGCGCCACCGCGTCCTCACGTGACGGCCGGCCAGGAGCGGTGCTCGTCGAGTTCTCCGAGACCGAAGGAGTCCGTTTCAGATGGCAGCCGATCAGCTAAATTTTGCATAACCGAATTAACCTGTGCTGCGGTGCGTCCGCTTTCCGCGGGTATGCGAGCGGCCGCGCCCGCCGGATACGGCCGCCTGCGATCGCTTGCAAGCCCGAAATTTCCTGAGATGACGGGCTTTATACACGGCCAGGCGACGGGCTCGGGCGATGCGGCGGTTCGGTTCTCCGTTATGCAGTTACACCGGATCTTGGGCCGTCATGTGGACAGGCCACGAGACACCGAGCCTACTTCGCCTGGTGTTTCGTGACCTGCGCACGCAAAGCTTCCCGTTCGATTACTGCTTGCTACAGGCAGCCGCCGACGGCGCTAGTTCCCGGTTGCCGCGCGGAACTTGACGACCAATTCGGCCGGCACGCGGCCGCGGTCTTTGACCTCGATCCCCTGCGCCTTGGCCCACTCACGAACCTCGGTCGTGTTGAGCCCGCTCGCCGCCGACCTGCGGCCACTCCTGGCCGGCCGCCTAGCCGCACCGCTGTTCCTGCGAGCAGCGTCAATGTAGCGGGACAATGCCTTCCGCAGTGCCTCGGCGTGCTTGGTGTTCAGGTCGATCTCGTAGTCAGTGCCGTCTAGCGCAAAGCGGACGGTGCCTTCCGCCTCACTTCCATCGATGTCATCGATGAACAAGGTCTGTATCTTCTGAGCCACAGTCTTCTCCGTTTCCGTACCCCTGGTTGAATATTACACAAGCTTAGACGGTCGGCGCCCCATTAGCTCGCACGAGCCGCCGTGTGTATTGTGGCGGCCGTCGGCGGAACGTTAACGCCTGCGATCTCGAAGAGTCTGTCGTGTTCCGGCAAAGTAACCATCGGTGCGCGGGCGCGCACCATGCGCCGCTGCGCCGGCGCCAAAACCGCGGCACGGGCGACGCCGACCTGTCGTCATCATTCCTATCTATCCGCAATGATGCGTACCGGGCACCAGTGCCCGCCAATCCGGTCCGTACCTGGAAAACCTGAAGCCGATGCCCAGGTTACCGGGATTATCTCCGATATGGAGAGCCGGTGAAGTCGGCATGGATTTCCTTCGCCGTGCGGCCGCTGGCGGCATCTCGGGAATGCTGCTTGGATCGGGGCATGGTGCAGGCCGACGATCCGGACGTGCTGCGCAACCTGGCCACCGACTACGCCCTCGCCAAGCGGTGGGGTGATCTGCTGACGCTGGAACCCGGGCTGCGCGCTGACCGCTTGTACTGGACAAGCATGTGGGGAGCCGCGTGCGCGATCGCCAGGTGGCACCAGGGCCGCAGCGACGCGCGCGACCTGCTCGAGGAGTGCATCGCCGGGGGGTTTCACGATCTGGTGTCGTTCGGGACCATGTTCGAGGACTCTTTCGCCACCGAGCCTGACTGGCCCGAGCTGCGCGCCAGGATCCAGGGCAACATCCCGAAGGCCCCGCTCGAGCTCGTGCGCTGGCCGTGCGCCCCGCCCGTCCTGCCGCTCGGGCTTTCCAGGCTCGATGCCGACGGCGAGGCCAGGCTCGCGGCGCGGCTGCCGCGGCCGCAAGGCGGCGCCCTGGCGACGGCGGAGATGCTTCTCGCCGAGGTGACAGGCCGCTGGCGGCACAGCGGCGCCAACCACGATCCGTCAGGGAACGCGAACGTGGTGCTGGACCGGGTCGAGCGCGGGGACCGGTTCGCCTGCGTCGAATACACCACCGTGCTCACCCAGGCGCTGAACGCGGTGCGGATCCCGGCCCGCCCCCTCAGCCTGTTCCGATCCGACTACCACGCCGGCATCGGCACCGGCCACGCCGTCACCGAAGCGTGGATCGACGATCTCGGCAAGTGGGTGCTGCTCGACGGGCAGAACGGCGCCGTCTGGCGCGACGCTGACGGGGTGCCGCTCGGCGTCCTGGAATTGCGCCGCAGGTATCTGGCCGGCGACAGGCCGGACTTCGCGGGCAGCGGCCCCAACTTCCATGCCGACGACGCGGGCGCGTGGTTTGCCTACTTCCACGCCTTCTCCGTAACCGGCACGCTGGCCTGGTCGGCCGGGCCTTACGTGCCGGTCATGGAGGTCTCGAGGATCATCCCGAGCAGGCGGCTTGCCGACACCGACGCCGGCCTGGCGCCCGACCTGGCCGCTTTCAGCACCGGCGTGACCGACCACGGCGGCGCGGCGCTCGTGTTCCACGCCGAGCATCCGTACGCCACCGGCTTCCTCGTCACGAAGGCGGACGGCAGCACCACGGCCCTGGACCTCGATCGGCCGCTGCCGCTCGCCGGGCCGGCCGGGACCCACCGGCTTACCGTGGCCATCACGACGCCCTACGGCACGCTGGCGGCTCAGCCGCTCGATTACGTGATTCGCTAGCACCCCCCGGCGCACGCACGAGCGCGACAGGGAAACCACCGCTCGTTCTGCTAAAAATTTCAAGGAGCGGTCATTCGGTTACTTACGGTGTAAAGCTGTAACGGGTTTGCTTGCATCCTGTTACGGGGCTAGCGTGCCAGGCATGGCAGCGGACGGGCGTCGGCACGTGATTGCGATCGGCGGCGGGATGCTGATGCCGTACGGCAGGGTGCCCGTGCACCTTGACTACGCGATCCGGCTGACCGGCCGCCCCGACCCCCGGGTGTGCCTGCTGAACACGGCGCAGGGCGATGATCCCGGCTGGGTGCTGCGCATGTACGACCTGTTCGCCGGGCGCCGGGCCCGGGTCAGCCACCTGGCGCTGTTCCCGATGCCGAACGTCTGCGACCCCGAGGACCTGCTGCTGTCTCAGGACGTCATCTTCGTCGGCGGCGGCAGCGTGGCGAACATGCTCGCGGTGTGGCGGGTGCACGGCCTTGACATGATCATGCGCAAGGCGTGGCAGGCGGGCATCGTGCTCGCCGGGTCGAGTGCCGGGGGAATCTGCTGGTTCGAGGGAGGTACCACCGATTCGTTCGGGCGTGAGCTGCGGCCGTTCACCGAGGGGATCGGGCTGCTGGCGGGCAGCTACTGCCCGCACTACAACTCCGAGCCCGGCCGGCGCCCGCTCTACCACCGGCTGATCGCCGACGGGACGCTGCCCGCCGGGATCGCGTGCGACGACGGCGCGGCGGCGCACTTCACCGACGACACGCTGACCGAGCTGACGGCGGACCGGCCAGGCGCGGGCGCGTACCGGGTCTACGGGACCACGGGGAGCCGGCCCGGGGTCCGGGAGACGCCGCTCGGCACCCGCGTGCTTGGCGCGGACGCCTGACCGCGGCTCGGCGGGCGCGCCGCGCGGACAGCGGGAGCGGCTACGGGGCGCGGCTCGCGCGGCGGAGGGACCAGCCGAGGGCGGCGACGACGGACACAGGCAGCAGCCACCACGCGTTCATCCTCGCCGCGTGCAGCAGCAGGGCGCTGGCCGCCAGGGCGACCACCACGACGGCCGCGACGCGCCAGTCGTCGCCGACGACGAAGTCGTACCAGAACGCCCCGATCGCCCTGAGCCGTCTCACGGGCTGACCACCTCCCCCTCCTGCCGCGCGACCGGGGCGCCCGCGGCCGCGCGCTGGCGCAGCAGGACCGTGTAGCCGAGCGACGCCACCGCCACGGCCGGCCCGAGGACAAGCAGCGCTACGTCGTTGCCCGGCCAGGAGACCCCGGTGCCTTCGGCCCCCCAGAAGACGCCGAACGAGGTGAGCATGATTCCCACCGCGAACTTCAGCGCGTTCTCCGGCACCCTGGCCAGCGGTGCCCGGACCGCGGCCCCGGCCGCGGCGACCACGATCACGGCCGCCGCCGCGCCGATCACCGCGGCGCCCAGGTTGCGCTGGTTGTCCCCGAACGTGATCACGATGAAGACGACCTCGAGGCCCTCGAGCAGGACGCCCTTGAACGACAGCGTGAAGGCGTACCAGTCGCCGACGCCGCGCCTGGAGGTGACCGCCGCGGCCTTCGCGGCCGCGACCTCGCGCCGGTAGGCACCTGCCTCGTCGTGCAGCGACGTGTAGCCGGTGGCGCGCAGGATGGCCTTGCGCAGCCACTGCACGCCGAAGATCGCCAGCAGCGCGCCCACCACCAGGCGCAGTGCCGACAGCGGGACCAGGGTCAGCGCGGGTCCCACGGCCGCGACCACGACGGCGAGCACCACCAGGGCCACCGCCATCCCCTGGACAGTGGACCGCCACTCGCGGGTGAGCCCGGACGCCAGCACGATCGTCAGCGCCTCCGTCGCCTCGACCGCGCAGGCGACGAAGACGGTCAGGACGAGCGGGAGCGCGGTCACCGCACCTCCGTCAGCACGCGGCCTCCGCTACGGGCCGGCGGGGATCGGTCACAATGTTCGGGTGACCGAGAACACCGCGGAGAAACCCGCCGGGAAGGCCGAGAGCCCCGGCTGGCTGCTGCTCATCTACCGGGTGCCGCCCGAGCCGACCAGGCTGCGGTCCACGGTGTGGCGGAGGATCAAGAGCCTCGGCGCCATCTACCTGCAGAACTCCGCCGCCGCGCTGCCGGCAAGCGCGGCCACCGAGCGCGCCCTGCGCAAGCTGCGGCGGGAGATCATCGAGATGTCCGGCACCGCGGTGCTGCTCTCGTGCCGCGTGCTGGCCGGCGAGTCCGACGTGCTCAGCGCGTTCCAGGCGGCGAGGAACGACGAGTACGAGGAGATCGTGGACCGCTGCGAGGACTTCCTGCAGCAGGTGAAGAAGGAGTACGCGGATAACCACTTCACCTACGCCGAGCTCGAGGAGAACGAGGTCGACCTGGTCAAGCTGAGGAACTGGTTCGCCAAGGTGTCCGAGCGCGACGTGTTCGGCGCGGACGGACGGCAGGCGGCGGAGAAGTCCCTGGAGGAATGCTCGCAGTCCCTCGAGGCGTATGCGGCCAGGGTGTACGCCGAGGAGGCGGAGAGCCGCTGACCAATGCCCTCGCACCATCGCTCCCTTCGGGTTGCAACAGCCGTTAGCTTACAGTCCTAACCACAGTTACGGCTAATTTGTGACCATCGCTTCATCCTAGCGTCGGCTGCCGGACGAGGGCTGTTCGCCGACGTCAGGGCGGCGCGCGGGAGACCGCGGGGCTGCGCATGGATCCGGCGGGCTGTCATGCAGCCGCCCGTACTCCGGATCCGCGCAGAGCTTTATTGTCCGAACGAACGGTGGTGCGCGGCTCGGGCAGGCTCAGACCAGCCCGCGTGCCTGAGATTCCGGGACCCGCGGTGCCAGGCCGGGCGGGCCTTTCGGCGGGCACATGCCCTACGATCAGCAAGATGACGGTCACTCTGCTTACTAGCCAGTCAGCGCCGACGGACACCGACGCGGATGCACTTGTCATAGGGGTTTTCCAGGGCGCCGACGGCCCGGTCCCCACGCTGGGCACCGACCAGATCGACGTGACGGCCGCGCTGACCGCGCTCGGCGCGACAGGCAAACTCGAGGAGATCACCAAGATCCCCACCGCGGACCGACTGGCGACCCCGGTCGTGGCCGCCGTTGGCCTCGGCGCTGCGCCCAGCGCTACCGGCGCTCCCGGCGACGCGGAACGCGGGCGCTACCTGGAACGACTGCGGCGCGCGGCGGGCGCCGCCACCCGCGACCTTTCCTCGGGGCGGATCAGGCGCATCGCCATCGCCCTTCCCGCGGACCAGCCGGACGAGGCCGAGGCGGCGGCGCTCGGCGCCCTGCTCGGCAGCTACGCCTTCCGCAAGTACCGGACGTCGGCGGCCGAGGCCGGCGACGTGGAGCAGATCCTGTACACGGCGCAGGAGGCCGCCGTGGACAGGGCCAGGATCCTGGCCGAGGCGATGACGCTGGTGCGTGACCTGGTGAACACGGCGCCCGCCGACTTGGTCCCCGCGGACCTGGCCGCGGCCGCCGAGCGGGTGGCCGCGGCGAGCGGACTCGGCGTGCAGGTCCTCGACGAGGACGAACTCGCCAAGCAGGGCTACGGCGGCATCCTCGCGGTGGGCATGGGCTCGATTCACCCGCCGCGGCTGGTCCGGCTCGAGTACACCCACCCGGACGCCGCCGGCACGGTGGTGTTCGCGGGCAAGGGCATCACCTTCGACTCCGGCGGGCTGTCCCTCAAGCCGCCGAAGTCGATGGAGACGATGAAGGCCGACATGAGCGGCGCCGCGGCGGTGCTCGGCGCGCTGCAGGCCATCGCCGCGCTGGGTCCGGCCGTGAACGTGGTGGGCTACCTGTCGATCGCCGAGAACATGCCGGGCGGCGCGGCACAGCGGCCCTCGGACGTCATCACCATCTACGGCGGCAAGACCGTGGAGGTGCTGAACACCGACGCGGAGGGACGGCTGGTGCTCGCCGACGCGATGGCGCGGTCAGGCGCGGACTCACCCGCCCTGCTCGTCGACATCGCCACGCTGACCGGCGCGCAGACGGTGGCGCTCGGCAACCGGACGGCCGGCGTGATGGCCAGCAGCGACCCGCTGGCGGCCGAGGTGGCGGCCGCCGCCGGGCGGGCCGGGGAGGCCATGTGGCCGATGCCGCTGCCTGACGAGCTCCGCAAGGGGCTCGACTCGGCCATCGCCGACATCGCCAACGTGGCCCAGGACCGGGCCGGCGGCATGCTCGTCGCCGGGCACTTCCTCCGCGAGTTCGTGCCCCCCGGAGTCCCCTGGGCTCACCTCGACATTGCCGGGCCGGCCTTCAATGACGGCGGCGCCTACGGGTACATCTCCAAGGGCGGGACAGGGTCCGCGGTACGGACCCTGGTCCAGATCGCGGCGGACGTGGCGGACGGCAGGCTCCCGGCTCTGGCCTCCGCTGGCGCCTCCGTGGGCGCCTCCGCCGGCGGCTCCGTCCCCGGCTCGGGGCAGGCCGCAGGCAAATAGCATGTGAGTGACCGGGTAGTAAGCCGACTAAGGAGGCTTGAGGGGTGGCAGAGGGCATCAGCAGCTACGACATCGTCGTGCTCGGCGGCGGCAGCGGCGGGTACGCCTGCGCGCTGCGCGCGGCCGAGCTCGGCAAGCGCGTGGCGCTGATCGAGAAGGACCGGGTGGGCGGAACCTGCCTGCATCGAGGCTGCATCCCGACCAAGGCCCTGCTGCACGCGGCCGAGATCGCGGACCAGGCGAGGGAAAGCGAGAAGTTCGGCGTCAAGACCGCGTTCGAGGGCATCGACGTGCCCGGCGTGCAGGCCTACAAGGACGGCGTGGTGGACAGGCTGTGGAAGGGCCTGCAGTCCACGATCGCGAGCCGGAAGATCGACACCATCGAGGGCTCCGGGGTGCTGGTGTCGCCGACCCAGGTCAGGGTGGGCGAGGACGTCTACGAGGGCTCGCACGTGGTGCTGGCTACCGGGTCGGTGCCGCGCAGCCTGCCAGGGCTGGACATCGACGGCGAGCGGGTGATCACCTCCGACGAGGCGCTGCGGCTCGACCGGGTCCCCGGTTCCGCGGTCATCCTGGGCGGCGGGGTGATCGGCGTCGAGTTCGCCAGCGTGTGGCGGTCCTTCGGCGCCGAGGTCACGATCGTGGAGATGCTCCCCCAGTTGCTGCCGCTGGAGGACGAAACGAGCGCGAAGGTGCTGCAGCGGGCGTTCCGCCGCCGCGGCATCAAGTTCGAGCTCAACGCCGTCTTCGAGTCGGTCAAGCACACCGATACCGGCGTGGCCGTCACGCTGGAGGGCGGCAAGACGATCGACGCCGACCTGCTGCTCGTCGCGGTCGGGCGCGGCCCGGTCTCGGCGGACCTCGGCTACGCCGAGGCCGGCGTGGCGATAGAGCGGGGATACGTCAAGGTCGACCCGCTGTGCCGGACCAGCGTCCAGTCGATCTCGGCGGTCGGCGACCTCATCAACACCCCGCAGCTTGCTCATGTCGGGTTCGCCGAGGGGATCATGGTCGCCGAACGGGTCAGCGGGCTCGACGTCACGCCGATCGACTACGACGGCGTGCCGCGCATCACCTACAGCGACCCCGAGGTCGCCTCGGTCGGCCTGACCTCGGCCCAGGTCGCGGAGCGGGGCCTGGAAGTGACCGAGGTGAATTACCCGCTCGGCGCCAACGGCAAGAGCGTCATCCTGCAGACCCAGGGCTCGGCGAAGGTCATCGCCGAGGCGGGCAGCAACGGGTCCGGGCCCGGACGCGTGCTCGGCATCCACCTGGTGGGCAGCAGGGTCGGCGAGCTCATCGCGGAGGGCCAGCTGATCTACAACTGGATGGCGGAACCGGCGGACGTCGCCGCGCTCATTCACCCGCATCCGACTCAGTCCGAGATCATCGGCGAAGCGCACCTCGCGCTGGCCGGCAAGCCCCTGCACTTCCACTCGTAATGGCCTCCCCCAATCCCACCCAAGGAGTCACGAGAATCATGTCGGTCTCCGTATCCATGCCGCAGCTCGGCGAGAGCGTCACCGAGGGCACCGTCACGCGCTGGCTCAAAAAAGAAGGCGAGCGCGTGGAGGTGGACGAGCCGCTCCTCGAGGTGTCGACGGACAAGGTGGACACCGAGATCCCCTCCCCCGCGTCCGGGATCCTGCGCGGCATAGCGGTCGACGAGGACGAGACGGTCGCGGTGGGGGCGCAGCTCGCCGTCATCGAGGACAGCGAAGAGAGCGGATCGCAGCCCGCATCCGCCGGCTCGCCCGCGCCGGACGAGGCCGGCTCGGCACCGCACGACGAGGCCGTCTCGGCACCGCACGACGAGGCCGTCTCGGCACCGCAGGACGAGGCCGTCTCGGCACCGCAGGACGAGGCGCAGCGGGACGTCGGCGCGGCGGCGGCACCGGACTACGCCTCGGCCGACGGCCAGCAGGCACCGGCCGCGGCCGCCGACGGGCAGAGCGCGC
>JASHTQ010000717.1 GCA_030040475.1 Streptosporangiaceae bacterium | reverse complement strand
GGCCGCGGCTACCTTGACTTCTTTGCCGGCATCCTGACCAACATGCTCGGCTACGACGTGCCCGAGGTCCGCGACGCGGTCGAGCGGCAGATCGCCACCGGGGTCGTGCACACCTCGACCCTCTACCTGATCCGCAACCAGGTCGAGCTCGCGGAGAAGATCGTCAGGCTGTCCGGCATAAAGGACGCCAAGGTGTTCTTCGCCAACTCCGGCACCGAGGCCAACGAGGCCGCGCTGCTGGCCGCCCTGACGGCGCGCAAGGCCAACCAGGTGCTCGCGATGCGGGGCAGCTACCACGGACGGTCGTTTGGCGCGGTCTCCGTGACGGGAAACGCGGCATGGAAGATGTCGAGCCACGATCCGTTCGGCACCCATTACCTGCACGGCACGGACCGGCAGCTTGGCTCCTACCGCAACCTGTCCGATGCCGATTACATCAAGGCCTGCGTGGACGACCTGCGCGCGCTGCTGAGCGCCGGCGTGCACCCGGCCGACGTCGGCTGCCTGCTTGCCGAGCCGGTCCAGGGCGTGGGCGGGTTCACCATGCCGCCCGACGGGCTGCTCGCGGCGTACAAGGAGGTCCTCGACGAGCACGGCATCCTGCTGATCTCCGACGAGGTGCAGACCGGCTGGGGACGGACCGGCGAGCACTTCTGGGGCATCTCCGCGCACGGGATCACCCCGGACGCGATGACGTTCGCCAAGGGCCTTGGCAACGGGTTCGCGATCGGCGGCGTGGTCGCCCGCGGCGACCTGCTCGACGGGATCCGCGGCAACGGCATCTCCACCTTCGGCGGCAACCCGGTCGCGACCGCCGCCGCGAACGCCACCCTCGACTACGTGCTCTCCCACGACCTGCAGCGCAACGCCGCCGTCACCGGCCAGATCATCATCGACGGGCTCAAGGACGCGGCCAAGGACCTCGCGATCGTCGGCGAGGTACGCGGCAAGGGCCTGATGTTCGCCGTGGACCTGGTCGACCCGGCCACGAAGAAGCCGAGCCCGCCGCTGGCCGCCACAATGCTGGAGGCGACCAAGGAACGCGGGCTGCTGGTCGGCAAGGGCGGCCTGTTCGGGCACACGCTGCGGATGGCGCCGCCGCTGACCCTCAGCGAGGCCGAGGCCAGGGAGGGGCTCGCGATCCTGACCGACGCCCTGACCGCCGTGGACAAGGAGACCCAGTGACGCAGAAGCACATTACGCACTGGATCGGCGGCAAGCCCACCGACGGTGAGTCCGACCGCCATGGCGACGTCTACGACCCGGCGACCGGGCAGGTCACCGGGCAGGTCGACTTCGCCAGCCCCGCGGAGGTAGACCTGGCCGTGGCGGCGGCCGCGGACGCGTTCCGTGACTGGCGCCGCGTCTCGCTCGCCAGGCGCGCCTCGGTGCTGTTCGCGTTCCGCGAACTGGTCCGATCCCACGCCACCGAGCTTGCCGGGCTCATCACCGCCGAGCACGGCAAGGTGGCCGCGGACGCCGCGGGCGAGGTCGCCAGGGGGCTCGAGGTCGTCGAGTTCGCCTGCGGCATCCCGCACCTGCTCAAGGGCGGCTACTCGGAGAACGTGTCCACCGCGGTCGACTCGTACTCGATCAGGCAGCCGGTGGGGGTGGTCGCGGGCATCACCCCGTTCAACTTCCCCGCCATGGTGCCGATGTGGATGTTCCCGCTCGCGATCGCGTGCGGCAACACGTTCGTGCTCAAGCCGTCGGAGAAGGACCCGTCCGCCTCGCTGCTGCTCGCCTCGCTGTGGGCCGAGGCGGGCCTGCCCGACGGCGTCTTCAACGTGGTGCACGGCGACAAGGTGGCGGTGGACGCCATCCTCGGCCACCCCGACATCAAGGCGGTCAGCTTCGTCGGCTCGACCCCGATCGCCCGGTACGTGTACGAGACCGGCACCAGGGCGGGCAAGCGGGTGCAGGCGCTCGGCGGCGCCAAGAACCACATGGTCGTGCTGCCCGACGCCGACCTGGACCTGGCCGCGGACGCCGCCGTCTCGGCCGGGTTCGGCTCGGCGGGCGAGCGCTGCATGGCGATCTCCGTCGTGGTGGCCGTCGACCCGATCGGCGACGAGCTTGTCAGCCGGATCTCCGACCGGATCGGCGGGCTGCGGGTCGGCCCCGGCTCGGATCCGCGCGCCGAGATGGGCCCGCTTGTCACCGGGCCGCACCGCGACAAGGTGGCCTCCTACCTGGACACCGGCGTCCGGCAGGGCGCGACGCTCGCGGTCGACGGCCGGGTGCACCCGGTCATCGGCGGGGATTCGGACGGCTTCTGGCTCGGGCCGAGCGTGCTGGACCACGTCACCACCCAGATGAGCTGCTACTCCGACGAGATCTTCGGGCCGGTGCTCAGCGTGGTCCGCGCTCCGAGCTACGACACAGCCGTCGGGCTGGTCAACTCCAGCCCGTACGGCAACGGCGTGGCCATCTTCACCAACGACGGGGGAGCGGCGCGCCGGTTCGTGTCCGAGGCCGAGATCGGCATGGTCGGAGTCAACGTGCCGATCCCGGTCCCGATGGCCTACTACTCCTTCGGCGGCTGGAAGGCGTCGCTGTTCGGCGACACCCACGTGCACGGCACCGAAGGAATCCACTTCTACACCCGCGGCAAGGTCGTCACCTCGCGCTGGCTCGACCCGAGCCACGGCGGCGTCAACCTCGGATTCCCCGTCAACACGTGACGGCTGGCCCGCCGGGACCCGAAGGCCCGCTCCCCGAGCAGGGCCAGCCCGGCGGGCAGCAGCACGCCGCGGACCACGGTGGCGTCGATGAGCACCGCCGCCGCCATGCCCACCCCGAACACCTTGAACTCGATCAGCGACAGCGTCGCGAAGATCGAGAACACCGCGACCATGATCACCGCGGCGCTGGTCACCACGCCTGCGCTGCGCGCGATGCCGCCGGTGATCGCGCTGCGGGCCGGCGCGCCGCCCAGCCACAGCTCCCTGATCCGGCTCAGGATGAACACGTGGTAGTCCATGCTCAGCCCGAACAGCAGCACGAACATGAACAGCGGCAGCCACGGCGTGATCCCGCCGTAGCTGGTGAAGCCGAGCGGTCCCTGCAGCCGGCCGTCCTGGAAGATTAGAACCATAAGGCCGTAGGCGGCCCCGACCGAGAGCAGGTTCAGGCCGATCGACAGCGCCGGAATATAGACAGAACGGAAGGTGGTCCACAGCAACAGGAACGCGAGACTCAGCACGAAGGCGAAGACCCAGGGGACGGTCCTGGCGAGCTGCGCGTCGAAGTCGTGGTTGCCCGCGGTCAGCCCTCCCACCGCGTAGCTGATCCCCGGCACCTTGCCGAGCGTCGCGGGCAGCACCTGGGTGCGGAGCGTGGCCAGCGCGTCGTTCGACGTGGCGTCGGTGCCGTCGCCGGCCAGCGGCACCGAGACGATCAGCACCTGGTCGTTCCCGAACATCGCGGTGCTGATCGGCTCGCGGATCGCGCCGTGGGTGGCTGCCACCTCGCCGTGCAGCGCGGCCACCGCCGCCGCGACTTGTCGGCCGCCGAGGCCGGAGCCGGTGACGACCACCTCCGCGGGCTCGGGGCCGCCGGGGAAGGCGTCGGAGATCGCGATCAGGCTGCGGACCACCGGCACGTTGGCCGGCAGCTCGTGGATGCCAGGGTCCTCGAGGTGCAGGGACAGCACCGGCACCGCGAGCACGACAAGCGCGGTGGCGGCCACGCCGCCCCAGGCCAGCGGCCGCCGCACCACCGCGCGGGCCAGCAGGCCCCACAGCCGTGACTCCCGCGCGGCGGTGCGCCGCTTGCCGAGGAACGGGATCCGGCCCCGGTCCGTCCGGGTGCCGAGCATGGCGAGGATACCGGGCAGGAAGGTGAGCGAGCCGAGGACCGCGATGCCGACCACCATGATCGTGCCGACGGCGACGCCGGAAAACACGTCGATGCCGGTGAGGAAGAGCCCCGCCAGGGCGATCATCACGGTCAGCCCGGACACGACGATGGCCCGCCCCGAGGTGCCCGCCGCGATCCGCAATGCCTCCTGCGTGTCGTGTCCCGCCGCGCGCTCCTCGCGCGTGCGGCGCAGGTAGAACAGCGAGTAGTCGATGCCGACCGCCATCCCGACGAGCAGCACGATGGAGGAGGTCGTGCCGTCGATCGGCAGCCAGCGGCTGGGGATGGCAAGCAGCGAGATCGCCGATATCACCGCGGTCCCCGCGAGCAGCAGCGGGATGCCCGCCGCGATCAGCGCGCCGAACACGATCAGCAGCAGCACCAGCGAGACCGGCACCGAGGTCAGCTCGGCCCGGTGGAAGTCCTGGCCGGTGATGTCGCCGGTCGCCCGGTCCAGGGTGGCGTCGCCCGCCTCCTCGATCGTCAGGCCGGGGTGGCGGGCCGCCAGCGCGGCGACCGCGTTGGCCGCGGGCACGACCGCCTGGTCGTCGTTGTTGGGGTTCCCCGCGACGTTGAACGTGACAAGCGCCGACCGGCCGCTGACCATGCCCGTGGCGGTGAGCGGGGACTGGATGTCGGCCGCGGCGGAGGGCAGCGCGCGCAGCGCGGCGACAACCTGCCGGACGGCCTGCCTCATCTCCGGGTCGCTGGCATAGGTCTGGCCCGCGGAGCGGCCCTGGACCAGGACGCTCTCGCTGTCGGGCTGCTGGACGACCGGCAGCGAGAGGACCCGTTCGGCCTGGCCGGCCTGCCCGGGATCGTAGCTGTTGACGTTGGCGGTGCCGAGCCGCTGGCCGATGACGACGGCGGCGACCACGAGGAGCAGCCAGCCGAAGACGGCGGTCTTGCGGTGCCGAGCGGACCAGCCCGCGACTCGTTCCACGACGGGGGCGCCCGGAGTCTGCGTTTTATTCATGCCAGCAGGCTCGGTGATCCGGCGGCCTGCCAGCCATGGTGCGATCTGCCCGATCTGAGGGGGGGTTAGCCTAACCCCGATCAGGGGGGTGCGGCTGATGGCAACCCGGTGGGCCATGTCATAGCGTCGGTGCCATGTTCCTCCTCCGCGACCTGGTGTCCGCCCGGACCTGGCTCGCCATGACCCAGCACCTGGCCGGCCTGTTCATCGGGTTCGCGGCCATCTTCATATTCACCTTCGGGCTCGGGTTCGGGGCCGGCTTCGTCTTCCTCGGCCTGGTCGGCATCCCGATCCTCGGCGTGACGCTGCGGCTGGCCGACTGGTTCGCCCGGGCCGAACGGGCCAGGTTCGCGTTCCTGGCAGGCGCGGTGATCCCCGCCTGGCCCGCGCAGACCCGGGCCGGGTACCGGTGGGGAGTCATCCCCCGGTGGCGGGCGTTCTCCGAGCGGGCGACCTGGGCCGAGATCGGCTACGGGCTGCTGCGGCTGCCGTTCAGCGCGGTCGCCCTGACGCTCAGCGTCGCGGTCTGGGCGGCGGGCCTCGCCGCGGTCGCCCTGCCGGGCTACTACCGTGACCTGCCCAACGGCGGCCCGGCCATCGGCACTCACGTATACGCCAGCACGGCCGACCTGGCGGCCTCCGTGATCATCGGCGTCGCGCTGCTGCTCGCGGCGCCGCAGCTGACCAGGGGCCTGGCGAGCGCCGACGTGCGGTTCTCCCGCCGCCTGCTCGGCCCGCGCCGCGACCTTGCCGCCCGGGTGGACGAGCTCGAGCGAAGCAGGGAACGGGTGGTGGACGCGGCCGAGGCGGAACGCCGCCGGATCGAGCGCGACCTGCACGACGGCGCGCAGCAGCGGCTGGTCGCGCTGGCCATGGAGCTCGGCCGGGCGAAGGCGAAGTTCGCCGACGACCTGGACGCCGCGAGGGAGCTCGTCGACCAGGCGCACGCGCAGGCCAAGGAGGCCCTGACCGAGCTGCGCAACCTCGTCCGCGG
>JASHTQ010000716.1 GCA_030040475.1 Streptosporangiaceae bacterium | reverse complement strand
CCGAGAACGGCGGCGCAGGGACCGAGAACGGCGGCGCAGGGACCACGGCGCGGCTGGCGCCGGCCGCCGACATCGTGTACACGGCACAGCTGACGCTGCGGGCGGGGAACGTCAATTCCGCCGCCGCCGAGGCAACCCAGATCGCCGACGGCGTCGGCGGCTACGTCTCGAGCGAGACGACCTCGGCCAACCCCGGTCACCCGTCGCAGGCCACGGCGGACGTGCAGCTGAAGATACCGGTCGCGGCGTACGCGGCCACGCTGACCAAGCTCGCCCAGACCCTGGGCACCCAGCTGTCGCTGCAGCAGCAGGCCCAGGATGTCACCGAGCAGGTGGCGGACACCAACAGCCAGGTCGCCTCGGACCAGGCGGCGATCGCGCAGCTGCGCGCGCTGCTATCGCACGCGGGCTCGGTGAGCCAGCTGCTCAGCGTGCAGAACCAGATCAACATCGAGGAAGCCAGCCTGGAGTCGATGCAGGCGCAGCAGCGTGCCCTCGACCACGAGACCACGTACGCGACCGTGACCGTGACGATCCTCGGCCCCAAGGTCAAGGCGCCCGTTCACCGGACGAAGCCGAAGGCCCCGCCCAGCCTGGCAGGGGGTCTTGGCGCAGGCTGGCGCGCGCTGCGGATCACGGTGTCCTGGACACTCGCCTTCCTCGGCGCCGTGGCCCCGTTCGCCGCCATCGCCGCGGTCGCCGGCTACGCCATCTACCGGGGCAGGCGGTGGGTGCTGCACCGCCGGCCCGACCCCGAGCCGACCTCGCCGGAGAGCTAGGGTACCGTCGCCAGCATGACGGACAATCCGGCCTGGCGGCCACGCCACGACGATCCGCTGCTGATCCTGGCGATGGACCACCGTGAGTCTTTCGGCAGGACCTTGTTCGGGGTCAAGGACTACGATCCTGACCACGCCCAGCTCGACGCGATGAAGTCGGCCAAGCTGCTGATATTCGATGGCCTTCGGGCGGCCCTTCCGGCCGTGCGGACCGGCCGCCCCGGGGTGCTCGTCGACGAGCGCTACGGCCAGGGCGTCATCGACGAGGCCAGGGCCGATCGCGAGCAGATCGTGCTGGCGATTCCGGTCGAGGCGAGCGGGCACGAGTGGTTCACGCTCGAGTGGGGCGAGCAGTGGCTGGAGCACGTCGAGGCGAACAAGCCCGACTACGCGAAGATCCTGGTGCGCGACAACCCGGAGTTCGACGCGGGCCAGCGTGAGGGCCAGTTCGCCCGGCTCGCCGAGATCTCGGCGGGGCTGCACGGGGCCGGCGTGCCGCTGCTGTACGAGCTGCTTGTGCCCGCCACCGATGCCCAGCTCGCCCAGGCGGGCGGTGACGCCATGGCCTACGACACGGACATCCGGCCCGGGCTGGTCTGCCAGGTCATCGCCGACAACCAGGCGCACTCGGTCGAGCCCACGCTGTGGAAGGTGGAGGGCCTGGAGACCGTCGACGCGGCCCGGCAGGTGGCGCGGCAGGCCAAGGCCGGCGGCCGTGACACCGACCTGATCGTGCTCGGCCGCGACGCGCCGGCCGACCGGCTCGATCACTGGCTCGAGGTGGCAAGCCAGGTCAGCGAGTTCGTCGGCTTCGCGATCGGGCGCAGCATCTGGGAGGACGCGGTGCGCGAGTACGAGGCGTCCGACCACAGCCAGGACGCGGCACGCCACGCCGCCGCCACGGTAACCGAACGCTACCTGGGCTTCGTCGCTCACTGGAGCACCTGACCGGCTCGGCGTGCACCAGGTCGGCCAGCCTGGCAAGCACGCCGGGGTCGGTCTCGGGCAGCACGCCGTGTCCCAGGTTGAACACGTGCCCCTCGGCCGCGCGACCGCGTTCGATGACGTCCCTGGCGCGCTCCTCGACGACGTTCCAGGGCGCGAGCAGCACCGCAGGATCGAGGTTGCCCTGCAGCGCCCTGCCAGGCCCGACCCGCCGGGCGGCCTCGTCCAGCGGGATCCGCCAGTCGACCCCGACCACGTCGGCGCCCGCCTCCCCCATCAGGCCGAGCAGTTCGCCCGTCCCGACGCCGAAATGGATCCGCGGCACCCCGGCCCCCGCAAGCCCGGCGAAGATCCTGCTGGTGTGCGGCAAGACCGAGCGCCGGTAGTCATCCGGGCTGATCGCGCCCACCCACGAGTCGAACAGCTGAACGGCCGATGCTCCCGCCGCCACCTGGACGCGGAGGAATGAGATGGTGATGTCGGTGAGCCGTCGCAGCAGCGCGTGCCACAACGGCGGGTCGGCGTACATCAGCGCCTTGGTCTTGTCGTGGTTCTTGGACGGCCCCCCTTCTACCAGGTAGGAGGCGAGCGTGAAGGGCCCTCCGGCGAAGCCGATCAGCGGGAGGCCGTCCAGTTCGGCCACGAGCATCCGGATCGCCTCGGTGACGTAGGGCACGTCGGAGGGATCCAGCGGGCGCAGCCGGTCCAGGTCTGCCGGGGTCCGCACCGGGCGGTCCACCACCGGCCCGACTCCCGCCTTGATATCGACATCGATGCCCACCGCGCGCAGCGGCACCACGATGTCGCTGAACAGGATCGCCGCGTCCACGTCGTACCTGCGCAGCGGCTGCAGGGTGATCTCGGTGATCAGCTCGGGACGGGTACAGGAATCGAGCATCGAGATGCCCTCCCGCGCCCGCAGGTACTCCGGCAGCGACCGGCCCGCCTGCCGCATGAACCAGACCGGCGTTCGCGGAACAGGCTGCCTCCGGCACGCCAGCAGGAAGGCGGAAGTCGCCTGGCTCACGGTCACGCCTTGGATCGTCTCACATCGCCGGCCGTCGCCAGACACGCCGCCCGAGATCCCACGTATGGCCGCACTGCCGTGCCACTATCGGCATCGAGCCCTAACTCCGGCCAGCCCGGTGCTGCACGGCAACACGGCAAGGAGGTCGCGAGCATGATGCACCTGACCCGGTACTGCACTGGATGCGGCACAGAGCGGCTATTCGAGCAGTTTCATGCCGAGCCAGGCAGCTGCCCTGATGCGCCGGACGGCGATTGCCCGGAATGGGGCTGCACCGCCTGCGGTGACGCCCTGATCATCGGCGTGAGCGTGACCGAGCGGGCCGGCGCCGATGCCGCGTCCAGGGCCGCGTTACCGGATCGGACCGGTTCCTCCCGGGTTCTAGACTGAACTGGAAAGAGAACCTGAACCGGACAAATTTCATGAACCACGCTGTCTCGGCATGACTGAATGGCGACACGGCGTGATAAGCGGATGAGCGACACGTACGCTCGGTTCATGAGGCCGAGTGACGGGTCAGGGGATGGGAAGGCCATGCGATCGGGTGCGGCATCCGACCCACGGCGCGTGCCTGGCACGCGGCGCGAAGTACAGGAAACGGTGAAGGCGGCCCGCGGCCGGCCGGCCGGGCAACGCCCGCGGGCCGCGGACTCGCAGGCCGAGGCGCTGTTCGAGGCGGCCGCGGCTGCCTTCCTCGCGGGCCGGGAGGTCCAGGTCCAGCGGGATTTCGTGTTCGAGGACGTGCCCGCGCCCAAGCGCCTGGCACCGTACGCCACGGCCATCGCGGCCGCCGTCCGCCGCGACGATGCGGACGTGGCCTGGGGCCGCCTTGTCCTGCTCTACGATCCGGACGGGCAGCAGGGCTGGGAGGGCGTGTTCCGGCTCGTCGCCTACATCCGCGCCGAGGTCGACCAGGAAATGGCGGCCGATCCGCTGCTCGGCCAGGTGGGCTGGAGCTGGCTGTCAGAAGCGCTCGACGCGCACGTGCCCGGCTACGCGGTACCAAGCGGCACGGTCACCAGGGTCATCACCGAGGGGTTCGGCGGTAAGCAGGACGAGTCACCGCTGAGCGGGTTCGAGCTCCGTGCCTCCTGGTCGCCCGTCGGGTCAGCAGGCCCCAGGGGGACCCGGCGAGGCCAAGCCGGCCGCGGCGGCCGCAGGTCCGGCCCGAGCGCGGCCGACCTGGACGACCTTGACCTGCCCGCGCACATTGCGGCCTGGTGTGACTGCCTGTCTGCGGCGGCCGGCCTGGAACCGCCGGGAACGCGAGCACTGCGCCAGCCGGGGTGCGGGTGAGCGCAGGCAGCGAGACCGGCGGGCACCAAGGACCTGTCCCCCTGCTCGAGCCCCGTGACGGCCTGCCTCCCGTCGTCGAGACCGGCGAGGCCCTGGCCGAGATCACGGCCAGGCTGGCCGGCGGCGAAGGGCCGGTCGCGGTCGACGCCGAGCGCGCCTCCGGCTACCGCTACGGGCAGCGCGCCTACCTGGTCCAGCTCCGCAGGGCCGGGGCGGGCACGGTGCTCGTCGACCCGATCGCCTGCCCCGATCTGTCCGGCGTCGACGCCGCCCTTGAGGACGCCGAAGCCATCCTGCACGCGGCGTCGCAGGACCTGCCGTGCCTGGCCGAGATCGGCTTCCGGCCGCGGCTGCTGTTCGACACCGAGCTGGCCGGGCGGCTGCTCGGCTACCCGAGGGTGGCGCTCGGCACGCTGGTCGAGGAGGTGCTCGGGTTCCACCTGGAGAAGGGCCATTCCGCGGCCGACTGGTCGGTCCGGCCGCTGCGCGAGGAACTGCTCCGCTACGCGGCACTCGACGTCGAGGTGCTGATCGAGCTGCGTAACGCGCTTGCCGCCGAACTCGGGGCGGCGGGCAAGGCGGAGTGGGCACGGCAGGAGTTCGCGGCCGTGCTGGCGGCCAAGCCGACCGGCGCACGGCCCGATCCGTGGCGGCGTACCTCGGGCATCCACCGCGTCCAGTCGCGGCGCGGGCTGGCCGTGGTGCGCGAGCTGTGGACGGCGCGGGACAGGATCGCCCAGGCCGCGGACCTGTCACCGCGGCGGGTGCTGCCCGATGCGGCGATCGTCGAGGCGGCCAGGTCGTTCCCTGCCAACCACGCGGAGCTGTCGCGGCTCAGCGGGTTCTCCGGCCGCCACGCCCGGCGGTACGAGCGGGAGTGGCTGGCCGCGGTGCAGCGGGCGCGGACCAACGCCGACGACGAGCTGCCCGAGGCGGGCGGCGGGCAGCTGCCCAACGGACCGCCGCCCGCCCATCGCTGGGCGGAACGTGACCCCGCCGCCGCGGCCCGGCTGGCCGCCGCCCGCGCGGTGGTCACGGCGCTGGCCGAGTCCAGCAACCTCCCGGTGGAGAACCTGCTGTCCCCGGATGCGCTGCGCAGGCTCAGCTGGGATCCGCCGCGGCCGGCCGACCCGGACACGGTCGCGCTGGCACTCGCCGGATACGGCGCCAGGCCCTGGCAGATCGGGCTGACCGCGGCACCCGTCGCCGCGGCCCTGGCCACCGGGACCACACGGGCCACGGGAACCCCCGACGTGGGCGGCGACGCCGACGGCGGGGACAGGTGAAGCTGCTCGCTGCCGCCGGTACGAGCCTGCTGGGCTCGCCTCATCTTCCTGGGTTTCTCGACTCCCTCGCCCACACGGTCGATCACTACGGGTACTGGGCGATCGCGCTCCTGCTGCTGCTTGAGAACCTCGGCGTCCCCGTGATACCCGGAGAGCTCGCGATGATCGTCGGCGCGATCTTCGCGGGCACCGGCCGGGCCGGCCTGAACGTCGTCGTGGTCGGCGTGGTCGCCGTCGTCACCTCGTTCGCCGGGGCCGAGCTCGGGTATCTCATCGGCAGGTTCGCCGGGCGCGAGCTCATCCTCCGCTACGGGCGGTATGTCCTGCTCAAGCCGCATCACCTGGACCGGGCCGAGGCGATCGTGTCACGCTACGGCGGCCTCGTGGTCATCATCGCCCGGTACGTCGTGGGGCTGCGCGAGGCCAACGGCCTCATCGCCGGCATCAGCCAGATGCGCTGGCTCACCTTCACCGTCTACAACGCGGTCGGCGCGGTCGCCTGGGTCGCCACCTGGGTCAGCATCGGCTACCTCGCGGGCGACCACATCGACGAGATCTACGCCAACGTCAACCACGCCGCGCTGTACCTGCTGATGGCGCTCGCCGCGGCAGGCGCCGGCTTCATCGCCTGGCGGCTGCTGCGCCGCCGCAGGCAGCCGCGCCAGCGGCCGGCAGAAGAACCCGCGGAGGAGGTCGTGGAGCGGGCGGCGGCCGAGCGTCAGGAGGGCTCGTAGTGCTCCAGGCCGGCCAGCTCTCCCCCGGCCGCGTGCACCACCCAGAAGGAGCCCTTGGACAGCGCCCCGGCACGGGTGCCTGCCTCGGGTGGCGGCGTCGCGCCGAGCGCCGAGCACGCCGCCGTCAGCGCCTCGGCGAGGTTCTCGCCGTGCAGGCAGACGACCGCGGGTTTCCCCGCTACCACCAGGTCACGGACGACCGAGCCGGGAGAGATACCACCGTTCGTTCGGCCAAATGAAAGATCGCTGGAGCGGGCGTGCACGGCCAGTGCGGCCTCGGCCTCGACGGACCCCCCGAAGCCCGCCGCGTACGGAGCGACGGTCTGCGTGCAGCGCACCGCCGGCGAGCTGACGATCCGGGCGCGCGGCGCGAAGCAGGCGAGCAGCCCGGCAAGCGCGCACGCGTCGGCGGCGCCGTGCGCGTCGAGCGGCCGCGTCTCGTCGCTGCCGTGCCACTCGCGCTTCGACCCGGCCGAGGCGTGCCTGAGCAAGATCAGCGGCACGGTCACGCGGGGCCGCAGCGCGGCGAGCACCGTGGCATCGCCCGGGTAGCTCAGCCGCGCGCCGGCTGTGCCGAGCGGCTGCCACGACACCGCGTCGATCTCGTGGCTCGCCGCTGCCCGGTGACCGGAAGTCGTGGCCGACCAGTAGTCGACCTTCTTCGGCGTGCCGAAGGCCAGGTACTCGATGGCCGGCAGCCGGGGGCCGAGCACGGCACGCACGCTGGTCTCCTCGAACACCTCGCGCACCGCGGTGAGCAGCTTGTGCTCGCCGGGCTCGCGCTTGCCCTTGGGCAGGGACCAGTCGTCGTACAGCGGCCGGTGCACGAGCAGCACTTCGACCCCGGCGGCGCCATCCCGCCATACCACCGCGCCCGCGGAATGGGCGACGTCACTCATCGGCCGAACGAACTCGGCGTTCCCTGACCAGGGTTTCCTGCACGTCGCGCAGCGGGTTCCCGGCGTCGTCCCTGCTGTGCCGCAGCCAGTACCCGTTCGAGTTCAGCCACCAGGAGGAGGTGCCGCCGTCCATGCCGAGGTCGAGCAGGCGCCTTAGCCTGCGCTGGTGGCCGGGATCGGTCACCTGCACGAGCAGCTCCACCCGGCGGTCCAGGTTCCTGTGCATCATGTCGGCGCTGCCGATCCAGACCTCGCAGTCCGCCCCGCCCTCCTCTTCTCCCGCGCCGAACCAGTAGATGCGGGAGTGCTCGAGGAACCGGCCGAGGACGCTGCGGACCTTGATCGTCTCCGAGAGGCCGGGGATGCCCGGCCGCAGCGCGCAGATGCCCCTGACCCACAGGTCGACCGGGACCCCGGCCAGCGAGGCCCGGTACAGCGCGTCGATGACGACCTCGTCGACCAGGGCGTTGGTCTTGAACGCGATCCTGGCCGGCGCGCCGGCCCGGGCCCGGTCGGCCTGCCGGTCGATGCGGCTCACGATGCCGGTGCGCAGCGAATCGGGCGCGACAAGCAGCCGGCGGTACGAGCCCGGGCGGCTGTACCCGGTCAGGTGGTTGAACAGCGCGGTGACGTCCTCGCCGACCGCGGGGTCGGCCGTCAGCAGGCCGAAGTCCTCGTACAGCCGGGCCGTGGTCGGGTGGTAGTTGCCGGTGCCGAGGTGACAGTACCTGCGCAGCGAGCCGTCGGCTTCCTGCCGCACGATCAGCGCCATCTTGCAGTGCGTCTTGAGGCCGACGAAGCCGTAGACGACGTGGCAGCCCGCTTCCTCGAGCTTGCGGGCCCAGGTGATGTTGGCGCGCTCGTCGAACCTCGCCTTGATCTCCACCACGACCACGACCTGCTTGCCCGCCTCGGCCGCGTCGATGAGCGCGTCCACGATCGGCGACTGGCCGCTGGTCCGGTACAGAGTCTGCTTGATCGCCAGCACGCCGGGGTCCTCCGCGGCCTCCTCGATGAGCCGCTCGACCGACGCGGCGAAGGAGTCGTAGGGGTGCTGGACGAGGATGTCGCGTTCGGCGATCGAAGTGAAGATGCTGCTGTCCTGGGAGACGGCCCGGGTGGACGGGACGAACGCCGGATACCGCAGCTCGCCGATGTTCAGGTCGGCGATGGCGGAAAGGCCGCCCAGGTCGAGCGGCCCGGGTACCCGGTACACCGCCCTGTTGTCGATGTCGAGCTCGGTGACCAGCCTGTCCAGCACGTCGGCGGACATCGTGTCCTCGACCTCGAGCCGCACCGCGGGCTCGAACCTGCGGCGCACAAGTTCGCGCTCCATCGCCTGCAGCAGGTTCTCGGTGATGTCCTCGTCGACCTCGAGGTCCCTGATGCGGGTGACGCGGAACGCGTGCTGCTCGAGCACCTCCACGCCGCCGAACAGGTCGGCGAGGTGCGCGGCGATGACGTCCTCGATCGGCACGTACCGGTGCTGCGACAGCGCGAGGAACCTGGGCAGCAGCGGCGGCACCTTCACCCTGGCGAATATCGTCGCGTCCGTCCTCGGGTCCGCGATCATCACCGCGAGGTTGAGCGACAGCCCGGAGATGAACGGGAACGGGTGCGCCGGGTCGACCACGAGCGGGGTGAGGACCGGGTAGATGCGCTCGGCGAACAGCTCGCCGAGGGCGTCGCGCTCGGCGGCGGACAGTTCCTTCCAGCGCAGGATCTCGATGCCGTGCTCGGACAGCTCGGGATTGATGCGCTCGCTGAATGCCCTGGCGTGCCGCACGGTCAGCTCGCCCGCGAGGTCCAGGGTGTTCGCGAGCACCTGGCCGGGCAGCCGGACCCCGGCGCCCTCGACCGGGAAGCCCGCCACCATCCTGCGCACCAGGCCCGCGACCCGGACCATGAAGAACTCGTCCAGGTTGGTCGCGAAGATGGCGAGGAACCTGACCCGCTCGAGCAGCGGTATCGACTCGTCCTCCGCGAGCTCGAGCACGCGCTCGTTGAACCGCAGCCAGCTCTCCTCGCGGTCCAGGTAGCGCTCGGGAGGCAGCCCGGAAGCGTCCCCCTCGTATTGCGGCCCTTCGCGCGGCCCCTCGAAGGGTCCCTCGTATGGCTCTTCGAACGGCGCTTCGTACGGTCCTTCTGCGGGAGGGATGCTCGCCTGGCTTACACCCATGAGACCCATTCTCCCCGTACGGCGCTCGGCTGGAAACGGCGAGGTCTTCAAGATCTTTTTTCTTCAGAACGACGGTGGCGCGACGGCCGGTCAGGGCATCGTGAACCCGGGGATTCCCGGCCTGGGCTGGATGGCCTGCACGCTCAGGAACGCAGGCCCCTTCTTGGAGCAGGCGGCGAACCTGATCGGCACGAACGCCGGCCGGATTGCCTGCCCGACCTCGGGCATGATCACCCGCAGTTCCTGCGCCGTGACCTGCCCGCAGGCGGTCGGCTGGAAGCTCCGGGTGCCGGCCAGCCGGAGCACCGAGTGAGCCGTCGCCCCCGGCGTCAGCGTCACCGGCCGCGGCCGGACCGACGTGTCGCGAACCGCCGCGCTGCCGATCTGGCTGCCCGCGGCCGGGCTGCCCGTGTAGGCCGATACCTGCGGATAGCCGTACAGGCTGCAGGTCCGCTCGGAGACGTTGGTGAACTCAAGCGTGACGATAGTGCCGCTGCCGGCCCCGCTGCCGGCTCCGTTACTGGCCCCGCCGCTGGCGAGGCCCAGCCAGGCCCGCAGTCCGGACGCGGCGCACGGGCTGCTTGTCAGGTTCGACGACAGCGTCACCTTGGCGGGACGGGCCGGGCCATGGGTGAGCGCGATGGCAAGCGCGGCGGTACCCGCGAAGGCCACCACCGCGGCCAGGCGCGATGCGATCTGGCCGTACCTCGTCATCGTTGACCCCATCCTGCGCTGCTTGGACCTTCCCCCGCATGGGACCTCCCTAATCCTGTTTGGTCCGCTTCGGGGGATTCCGCGCGCAGCGGCGGCTAGCCGAGATCGGAGGCGAAGGCGGCCAGGTCGAGCAGGTGCAGCAGGGTGTCACACCACCGTTCTGCCGCGGGCCTGTCGTCGAAGTGCCCTAGGCACTCGTTCGCGGCGTCCAGGATCGCCCGCAGGACCGCGCCGTCCGGCGCCTGCCCGACGTGCCGGCCGCCGGTATCGACGGCCATCGGCGGCGCGGCGTCGTCATATTCCTGCGCCGCCATCATGCCGGGATTCGTTGCGCCGTCGAGGATTTCCGCCGCCTTTTGCGCCATCGCCAGCCCGAGAGACCCGGCCAGCAGCAACCGCTGCACTGTCAGGACGCCATTGTGGTCAACCATCCCGCTCTCTCCTGTCCGCACCCATGGCCGTCCCGCCTTCTGAGGTCATGATGCGCAGGGGCAGTGACATTTCCCCGCGGGCGGCTCGGGTCAGGGGTGCGGGGGGCGGCAGGCGGACCAGATGGCGTCGCGGCTGTGCAGCTTGACCCGTTCGCCGCGGCCGAGGGATCTCGCCAGGTCGGCTTCGGCGGTCTCGATGCGGAGCCACTCGGTGTAGGAGACCGGCGCGACGCCGCGGCCGGCCAGCACGGCCGCCAGCGGCCAGCCCTCCTGCGCCGGCGCCGTCGCCTGTTCCGGGTACCTGAGCAGGCCGGCCCTGGGCAGCGGGGCGTCGCCCTCGCCGGGGCCGCCTGCCAGGTCCTCAAGCAGGCACCGGACGGTCTCCGCGGCGTCGGACTTGTTCGTGCCGATGACGCCGGTCGGGCCGCGCTTGAGCCAGCCGGCCACGTACTCCCCGGGCAGCGGCGAGCCGTCGGGACCGAGGACCCGTCCCAGCGCGTTCGGCACGACCGAGGCACGCTGGTCGAACGGCACGCCGGGCAGCGGCACGCTCTGGTATCCCACCGACCGCAGCACCATCTGCACGTCGAGCGTCTCGACCGCCCCGGTGCCGACCAAGGC
>JASHTQ010000715.1 GCA_030040475.1 Streptosporangiaceae bacterium | reverse complement strand
CGGGGCACTTCTGCGATCGGGCATGGCCACCTAGGGACCCCTCCCTTCACTGGTGTTACTGCTCCCACCATGGCTTCACGGCCTGCCGTGGCCGGGTCAACGTGGGATGCTCCGAAGCAGCGTAGACCGGCTGCTGCTGTGCCGGGGCGGAATGCGCCGCGACGGGCTGTGGCTGTGGCTGTGGCTGCTGCTGCGGTTGCTGGTGTGGCTGCGGCGCGGCGGCCGGACGCGGCGGAGCGGCCGGCCCGGCCCACCAGTCGCCGCCGGAGGGCGGCCCCTGCGGGTGGCCGCTTGGCACCGGCGGGGCCTGCGGGTAGCCCGGTACCGGCGGGACCTGGTAGCCGCCAGGGACAGGCGGCACTGGCGGGTACGGCTGCTGCCCAGGCGGTCCCTGCTGCACTGGCGGTCCCTGCTGGACGGGACCCGGGGGCACCGGTGTCCAGGGCACGCCGGGCTGTTGCAGCGGAACCGCCTCGGGCATCGTCTGCGGCGTGTAGGCGCCGGCCCGGGCGTAGCCGAGGAACAGCACCACGCTGACGAAGATCTCCACGACCCACAGCGCGTGCGAGTTGACGGGATTCCAGTCGTTGAAGCCGTGCAGGATGGCGGCGATGGCGAGGCCCACGAAGCCGACCGCCCAGTGCCGCTTGGTGCCGGTGACGGCCAGGCCGATGAAGTAGCCGGTGACGCCGGCCCAGCAGGCGTGGCTGATCGGGTCGGTGAGGAACCGCCAGATGTACTGGATCGTGATGTCCTGCAGGATCATGCCGTTGACCTGGCCGTGCAGCGAGCCCAGGTTGAGGCTGTAGTACCGCTCGGCCTCGGTCGCGCCGAAGACCAGCCCGCTCACCGAGCCGAGGAACAGGTAGTCCCGTGGCGTCTGCTCCAGCCAGCTCCGCCGCCAGATCCAGGCGACGATGATGATCGGGACGGCCTTGGACAGCTCCTCGGGGATGCCGATGGTGAAGATGCTGGTGAACAGGTTCCCGTTGCTGCTGTGCAGCCGGGTCTCCAGCGCCAGCGCGATCGGCACCTCTACCACGATGCCGATCAGCGCGACGGTGCCGAGCATGACCCGGCTGACGTGCTGCGGTCTGACGATGACGCCGAGCAGCAGCAGCCACGCGATCGCGAAGTAGTAGGCGTAGATCCAGCCCGCGTCGTCCAGGTTGGAGGTCGACGGCGTGTTCAGCAGCACCACGCCGATCGGCGGCACGACTACCAGGGCGATCAGCAGCAGCACCGGCCAGCTGCGCAGCGCGGGGTCCTTGGCCCAGTGCCGGAACGGCAGCAGCGAGCCGAAGGAATAGTGCGGCGACGGGACGGCCGGCTGACTGGGGTAATTGGGCGGGCCGCTGTAATTGGGAATGTAGCCCCCACTCATCAAAGCCACCCCTCCGCGAACGTGACGGAACACACAGCTCGGGCGCGATCCAGCCTTCCCCCAGCTGCTGCTCAGAAAGCCAATCCTATCCAGGCCGGACGGCTTGCACTAGACGTCGCTTATAGGGCCGACGGCCGGAATGATTACGATTTGCGCCGGCGGCCTTAGTCGCTGATTACCACCCGGTTGGTCAGCGTCCCGATGCTTTCGATCGTCACGGAAACCTCGTCCCCGGCCGCCAGCGGCCCGACGCCGGCCGGCGTCCCGGTCAGCAGCACGTCGCCGGGCAGCAGCGTCATCACCTGGCTGACGTGCGCGATCAGGCTCGGCACGTCCCACAGCAGCTCGGAGGTGCGCGCCTGCTGGCGCACCTCGCCGTTGACGGTCGTGGTGAGCTGCAGGTCGGCGGGGTCGGTCCCGGTCTCCATCCACGGCCCGAGCGGGCAGAACGTGTCGAAGCCCTTCGCCCTGGTCCACTGGCCGTCCCTGGCCTGCAGGTCCCGCGCGGTCACGTCGTTGGCGCAGGTGTAGCCGAAGATCACCTCGTCGGCCCGCTCCCTGGGCACGCTGCGGCAGAGCCTGCCGATGACGACCGCGAGCTCGCCCTCGAAGTCCACCCGGTCGGTCAGCTTCACCGGGTACCTGATCGCGTCGCCGGGCCCGGTCACCGAGGTGGACGGCTTGA
Organism: Streptosporangiaceae bacterium; assembly: GCA_030040475.1. The sequence continues at coordinate 5,730 of JASHTQ010000715.1, read as the reverse complement.
GGAACAGCACGGGCTCGGCCCCCTCGAGCGATTTCGCCTGCGGCTCGCCGTCCATCTCCGCCGCGTGCGCCGGGTAGTTCCGGCCCGCGGCCACGACCTTGCTCGGCAGCACCGGCGCGAGCAGCCTGACCTCCGCGAGCGGGTACCTGCGCCCGGTCAGCCTGACGCCGCCCGGGTCGACCCCGAACGGGTGCCCGTGCAGCTCGGCGATGGTCAGCCGGAGCTGCGCCGGCTGGTCCGCGCCGCCGGGCTCGCCCTCGACCACGCCGTACGCGACTCCGTCGCCCTTGGCGAATCTCGCGATACGCACGCCTCTCCTTACCTCGTCCGCCCTCGGCCGCTGCCCTAGGACGGGGCAACTCGGCTAACCCGGGGTCACTGCTGGTAGCCCTCGACCTCGCCGACCGGGCGCGCCGCCGCCTGGTCGGGGTTCTCGCCGAACTCGCGCCTGGCGCGCCGTTGCCGCAGCAGGTCCCAGCACTGGTCGAGCGCCGTCTCGGCCGAGCGGAGCTGCTCCTGCTCCTGCGCGCCGGTCAGCTGGCCGCTGGCCAGCCGGGAGCGGAGCTTGTGCTCGGTCTGGATGAGGTCGCCGATGTGAGCCAAGATCTCCTTGTCGTCCATGCCCCTACCGTAAATCCCTGGCCGCCGTGGTGGGGCCGGGGGGCCAGGATTGGCCGCGGTCCTTCAGCCGGGCTCGGCGATCTCCACGGCGCGCGCCTGCGCGTCCGCGGCCGCGAATTCCAGCAGCTGAGCGCCCTGCGCCGCGATTGCGACCAGGTTCCGGGTGAAGGTGCCGGCCAGGCGGCGCTCGGTCAGCGGCTGGAACAGCTGCCGGAAGGCGGCGTAGTCCGCCGCCGTCACCAGGTGGACCGTGTTGCGCATGAGGTGGGCACGCACCACCTCCCGTTCGGCCAAAAGATGGGCAAGATCGCCGTGACGGAAATCGGCGATCCTGGACCACAGGCCCACGTAGGGCGCCAGCGGTGCCTGCGCCTGCATCCCGGCCAGGTGGCCGATCGCCTCCCTGGCCGGGATCGCGTGCCGCTCCAGCAGCAGCTGCCTCGCCAGCGTGGCCCGGTTCAGCTCGCGCCGGCTGAGCCCGGGCACTAGGGGGTGGGCTCGCGGCCGGAGCGCAGCAGGGAGTAGGTGACGGCTTCCTCCAGGGCGTGGTAGGAGGCGGCGATGATGTTCTCGTGGACGCCGACGGTGTTCCAGGTCTCGCCGGTGCCGTCGTCGGACTCGATCAGGACGCGGGTGACGGCGCCGGTGCCGTGGGTGCCCGCCAGGATGCGGACCTTGTAGTCGGTCAGCTCCAGGCTGGCAAGCTCGGGGTAGATCTGCTCGAGCGCGGCGCGCAGCGCCTTGTCCAGGGCGTTCACCGGGCCGTTGCCCTCGCCGACCGCGACGAGGCGCTCGCCCTTGGCGGTCAGCCTGACGGTCGCCTCGCTGGTCATCCGGCCGTCGGGGTGGCGCTCGACGATGACCCGCCAGGATTCGACGACGAAGTACTCGTGGCGCTGGCCGAGCTCGTCGCGCAGCAGCAGCTCGAAGCTGGCGTCGGCGGCCTCGAACGTGTAGCCGCTGGCCTCCAGGTCCTTGACCCGGTCGGTGACCCGGCCGATCGTCTCCTTGTCGCCGGACAGGTCATAGCCGAGCTCGCGCCCCTTCAGCTCGACCGACGCGCGGCCGGCCATGTCCGAGACGAGCATCCGCATGTCGTTGCCGACCAGGGCGGGGTCGATGTGCTGGTAGAGCATCGGGTCGACCTTGATCGCGCTGGCGTGCAGGCCGGCCTTGTGCGCGAACGCGGACAGGCCCACGTAGGGCTGGTGGGTGTCCGGCGCCACGTTGGTGACCTCGCTGATCGCGTGGGCGATCCTGGTCATCTCCTTGAAGCCGGTTTGCGGCAGGACCTGGCGGCCCTTCTTCAGCTGCAGGCCCGCCACCACGCTGAACAGGTTGGCGTTGCCTGCCCGCTCGCCGTAGCCGTTCGCGGTGCCCTGCACGTGGGTGACGCCCGCGTCGACCGCGACCAGCGTGTTGGCGACGCCGCAGGCGGTGTCGTCGTGGCAGTGGATGCCGAGCCGGGCCTGCGTGGCCTGCGCGACGGCGGCGACCACGTCGGCGAGCTCGGTCGGCATCATGCCGCCGTTGGTGTCGCACAGGGCGATGACGTCCGCGCCTGCCTGCGCCGCGGTGCGTACGACCTCGAGGGCATACTGCGGGTTGGACCGGTAGCCGTCGAAGAAGTGCTCGGCGTCCAGGAACACCCGCTGGCCGTTCTCGCGCAGGTGGGTGACCGTGTCGGCGATCATGGCCAGGTTCTCCTCCAGCGTGGTACGCAGGGCGAGAAGGACGTGCCGGTCGTGACTCTTTGCCACCAGGGTCACGACCGGCGCGCCCGATTCGCGCAGCGCGGCGACCAATGGGTCGTCGGCCGCCTTCGCGCCGGGCCGGCGGGTCGCGCCGAACGCGGCGAGCTGCGCGTGCTTGAGGTCCAGCTCACTGGCGGCGCGGCGGAAGAACTCGGTGTCCTTCGGGATCGCGCCCGGCCAGCCGCCCTCGATGAAGCCGACGCCGAGCTCGTCCAGCTGCCTGGCGATGACCAGCTTGTCGGCCACGGTCAGGTTCAGCCCCTCCTGCTGGGCGCCGTCCCGCAGGGTTGTGTCGTAGACGTGAAAGGTGTCGTCGAGCATCGGAGTGTGTCCGTTCTTTGGTCTGCTGGATTATTTTTCGGTGCAAAACAAAAGACCCCTCGCGGGTACGCGAGAGGTCTGCGCGCCGGCGTCCCTGGGCGTTGTGGGTGCCCGGGCGCCTGGGGTGGGTTACCCCAGGGTGCCGACGCGCCTGCCGATAATGATCCGGCCGGAGGTCACGGGGTTAGTCTGCCACACGTTCACCCCCGCCCGCACATGTGTCTCGGTATTTGAGACGCGACGTTGTCTAGCAGACCTTGTGGACCCAGCCGAAGGGGTCGGGGCGGTGGCCGTACTGGATGCCGATGAGTTCCTCGCGCAGCCGGGTGGTGACCGGGCCCGGGGTGCCGTCGCCGATGGTCCACTCGGCGGACTTGGCCTTGACGTGTCCCACCGGGGTGACGACCGCGGCGGTGCCGCAGGCGAAGACCTCGGTGAGCTCGCCGGTCGCGCAGCGTTGCTGCCAGTCCCTGGTGGAGATCCGGTCCTCGGTGGCCTTGATGCCGAGCTCGGGAGCCAGCCTGAGCAGGGAGTCGCGGGTGATGCCCGGCAGCAGGGTGCCGGTCAGCGCGGGGGTCATGATCGTGTCGCCCGCTTCGTCTCCGGCGCCGGAGCCGGCGCTGGCTCCGGAGCCGGCGCCGGAGCCAGCGCCGGAGACGAAGAACAGGTTCATGCCGCCCATTTCCTCGACCCAGCGGTGCTCCGCGGCGTCCAGCCAGACCACCTGATCACAGCCGCGCTCCACGGCCTGCTGCTGGGCGGCGAAGGCGGCCGCGTAGTTGCCGCCCGCCTTGACCGCGCCGGTGCCGCCGGGGGCGGCCCTGGTGTAGTCCTCGGACAGCCAGACCGTGACCGGCTTGGGCTGGGCGCCGCGCTGGGCGTCGAAATAGGACGCGGCCGGCGAGGCGATGACGCAGAACAGGTACCGGTCCGACGGGTGGTTGACGCCGAGCCCGCGCTGGGTGGCGATCATGAACGGCCGCAGGTACAGGCTGTTCCCCTCGCCAGCGGGGACCCACTCGCGGTCCTGGGTGACGAGCAGCTCGAGCGCGCGGACGAAGGTCTCCTCGGGCAGTTCCGGCATCGCCATCCGGTGCGCCGACCGGTTGAACCTGGCCGCGTTCGCGTCCGGCCGGAACAGGGCGATCGACCCGTTGTCCTGGCGGTAGGCCTTCAGGCCCTCGAAGAACTCCTGCGCGTAGTGGAAGACGGCGGTGGCCGGGTCGAGCGTGAACGGCCCGTAGGGCTCCAGGCGGGCGTCGTGCCAGCCGCTGTCTCCTGACCAGCGGATGGTGATCATGTGGTCGGTGAAGAGCTGGCCGAACCCCGGCGCGGCCAGCAGCGCCTCGCGCTCTGCTTCTGGCACCTGGTTGTCGGAGAGGCGGATCTCGAAATCGATCATGGTCTGCGGTTTCCTTGCTGGTAGTCGACTGTGTGCCCGGGAGATAACCCGGATACTCGCTCGGCGATGTCGTCGCCTACCTCTACCGTGGTGCGCGCGGCCCAGGCGCCCTGGCGCTCTACCAGGTCCTCGGCCACCGCCTGCTCGATCCTGACGGCCTCGGCGATCAGGCCGAGGTGCTCGCACAGCATGGCGGCGGACAAGATCGCCGCCGTGGGGTCGGCCTTCTGCTGGCCCGCGATGTCGGGCGCGCTGCCGTGCACCGGCTCGAACATGCTCGGCGCGGTGCCTTCCGGGTTGATGTTGCCGCTGGCCGCCAGGCCGATCCCGCCCGCCACCGCGGCGCCGAGGTCGGTGAGGATGTCACCGAAGAGGTTGTCTGTGACGATGACGTCGAAGCGCTCGGGCTGGGTGACGAAGAACATCGAGGCCGCGTCGACGTGGCAGTAGTCCACCGAGACGTCCGCGAACTCCTTGGCCAGGCCGTCCACGGTCCGCTGCCACAGGTCGCCTGCGTAGGTCAGCACGTTGGTCTTGTGCACAAGCGTCAGCTTCCTGCGCGGCCTGGCCAGCGCCCTGGCGAACGCGTACCTGGCGACCCGCTGCACGCCGAACGCGGTGTTGACGCTCTCCTGGGTGGCGATCTCGGCCGGGGTGCCCTTGCGCATCACGCCGCCCGCCCCGGTGTACGGGCCCTCGGTGCCCTCGCGGACCACCACCATGTCGACCGACTCCGGCCTGGCGCTGGCCAGCGGCCCGGCCACGCCCGGGTAGAGCCGCACCGGGCGCAGGTTGACGTAGTGGTCGAGCTCGAACCGCAGCTTGAGCAGCAGGCCGCGCTCGAGCACGCCGCTGGGCACGCTCGGGTCGCCGACGGCGCCGAGCAGGATCGCGTCGTGGCCCTTGATCTCCTCGAGCACCGCGTCCGGCAGCGTCTCGCCGGTGCGGTGCCAGCGGCGCGCGCCGAGGTCGTAGTCGGTCTCGTCGAAGGCGACGTCGGGCGCCGCCACCCGCAGCACCTTGAGCGCCTCGGCGACCACCTCGGGGCCGATGCCGTCGCCGCCGATGACCGCAAGCCTGATCGTTCGGGAAGCCATGCGAGAACCTTACTGGTGGGCCCGGTCTGCCGCGGCCCCTCCGTTGTCGCGCCGGTCGAGCGCGATCTGGACCGCCCGGATCGCTGACGTCTGTGACGCCTGTGGTGCTTGTGGCTTCTGTGGCTTCTGTGGCTTCTGTGGCGTCTCTGGCTCGGTGGCGCGCTCGGCAACGGCCACGGCGACCGGGGCAGACGGCCAGTCAGAGGGATACATGTCGTACACGAGAATGCTCCTGATCGGGATGACACTTGATCGGACTTACGGCCAGCGCCAAACCCCCGCAGCGGTCGCTGGCCTGCCCTGGATCAGGCTCCGCTGCGGCTGGCGAAGAGTACGAGCTGCCGCATGATGTCTACGACGCTACCTGAACGCCCGTTGGCGTCGACACCCGTTAAGACGACTGTCTCGGTATTCGAGACACTATTTTTAAATCCTAGTACCTCAGCCGGCGAGGGAGGGATGCCGCCGGCGGCCGGCGGCGGGCGAAGCGGGGAGGCGCCGGCGGGCATCGACGGGGCGGGGAGGCGCCGGCGGG
>JASHTQ010000714.1 GCA_030040475.1 Streptosporangiaceae bacterium | reverse complement strand
GGCGCCCTGCTGATCATGGACGAGGTGCTGACCGGGTTCCGGGTCTCGCCGTCGGGCTGGTACGGCGTCGACGGCGTGGCCGGCGACCTGGTGACGTTCGGCAAGGTGATGGGCGGCGGGCTGCCCTGCGCCGCGTTCGGCGGCCGGGCGGAGATCATGTCGCGGCTGGCCCCGGCCGGGCCGGTCTACCAGGCGGGCACGCTGTCCGGCAACCCGCTCGCGGTGGCGGCCGGGCTGGCGACCCTGCGCGGATGCACTCCGGAGGTGTACGCCAGGGTGGACGCCGCCGCGGCGGCGGTCGCCAAGCTCGCGGCGGATGCGCTGGCCTCGGCGGGCGTGCCGGTCTGGCTGTCGGAGGCGGGCAATCTCTTCTCCGTGTTCATCGGCCGGACGGCGCCGGTGCGGTCCTTCGCCGACGCGAGGGACCAGTCGGCCGCCGGGTACGCCGCGTTCTTCCACGCGATGCTGGACGCGGGCGTGTACCTGCCGCCGTCCGGATACGAGGCCTGGTTCCTGTCCGCCGCCCACGACGACGCCGCGGTGTCGCGGATCGCCGACGCCCTGCCCGCGGCCGCCCGCGCCGCCGCGGCGGCACTGGCGCCAGATCAGGCCTGATCGCAGTACGCTTGCGGCCCGGCCGGTAAGCTGGCCGCGCCATGTCCGAGAAAACCGTCGTCCACCTGCTGCGGCACGGCGAGGTGGAAAACCCGGATCGCATCATCTACGGGCGGCTGCCGGGGTATCACCTGTCCGCGAACGGCCGCGAGATGGCCAGGGCGGCGGAGGACTTCTTCGCCGACCTGGGCGTGGCCGCGCTGTTCTCCTCGCCGCTGGAACGTGCCCTGGAAACCGCCCGTCCGGTCGCGGAGCGGCTCGGCCTGCCCGTGGTGATCGACGAGCGGCTGATCGAGCCGTGGAACCACTTCGAGGGGCTGAGGTTCGGCGTGGGCGACGGATCGCTGCGCAAGCCGGCCCACTGGCCGCACCTCGTCAACCCCTTCCGGCCGTCCTGGGGCGAGCCGTACCGCCACATCGTGGCGAGAATGCTGGACGTCATGGCGGTGGCACGGGCGGCCGCGGTCGAAGCGGGCGGGAAGGAGGCGGTGTGCGTGAGCCATCAGCTGCCGATCTGGGTGACGCGCCGGCACGTCGAGCACCGCCCGCTGTGGCACAACCCGGCGGTGCGCGAATGCGCGCTCGGCAGCGTGACCAGCTTTCGCTATTCGGGTGACCGGATCGTCGGCGTGTCGTACACCGTGCCGGCCCGGCGTCAGGTGCCGCAGAGCGATGCGGCACAATAGTGCGGTACTACCCCCTGTAGGAGATCGCAAGGATCCGCCCGTGTTCAGAGGCAAGCGCCGTGCGGTCGTCTTGGTGGCGGCCGTGTGCACTGGCGCGCTGCTCGCCGTCGTGCTGCTGGCCGGATGGGCCAGCGGGGGGAATACCGGCGTGAGCTACCTGGACGGCAACACGAACGCGGTGCTGTACGCGACCGGGCACCGCCCGCTGGCGCCCGACTTCACCGCCAGCACGCTGACCGGCTCGCGGCTCAGCTTCTCCGCCTACCGGGGAAGGGTCGTGGTGCTCAACTTCTGGGGCTCGTGGTGCGTGCCGTGCCGCGCGGAGGCGCCGACCCTGGCCGCCGTGTCCGGGCAGTACCAGCGGGCCGGCGTCGCCTTCCTCGGCGTGGACGTGCGCGACACGACGGCGAGCGCCGAGGCCTTCGTGCACAACTTCGGCATCACGTACCCGAGCGTGAGCGACTCCAGCTCGCAGATCACGCTCGCGTTCACCGCCGTGGTGCCGCTCTCCGGCACCCCGACCACGCTGGTGATCGATCGCACCGGGCGCATCGCGGGAGCGGTCTACGGCCAGACGACCTACTCGGAGCTGACCGCGATGCTCGCGACCGTAACCGGGAAGGCGGCGTGAGCGGATGACCGATGTGCGTGTCCCCGAGGCGGACCCGTTCGACGCCGCGGCCGAGGAGCAGGACGGCCGGGCGCCGGGTCCTGCCGCTGCCGCGCCCGCCGGACTCGGGCTGGCCGGCTGGCTGAGGTGGGCATGGCGGCAGCTGACCTCGATGCGGGTCGCGCTCGTGCTGCTGTTCCTGCTGGCGCTCGGCAGCGTGCCTGGCTCCATACTCCCGCAGCAGGGCACCGACGCGGCCGGCGTGCAGCAGTACTACACCTCACACCCGGCCCTGGCGCCGTGGCTGAGCCGCCTCGGGCTGTTCAACGTCTTCGGCGCGCCCTGGTTCGCCGCCATCTACCTGCTGCTGTTCGCGTCCCTGGTGGGCTGCGTCGTGCCGCGCACGTTCCGGCTTGTCGGGTCGGCGCGCACGCCTCCGCCGCGGGCACCGCGGCACCTGACCAGGCTGCCGCACTCGGCGGAGTACTCCGTCGCGCTGGCGCCGCAGGAAGCGATCCGGGTGGCCGGGCAGGCGCTGGCCGGGCACGGTTTCCGGCTGCGCGGGTCGGCCGAGGGCAGCGGCTCCCCGGACGCCGAGGGATCCTGGATCTCCGCGGAGAAGGGCTACCTGCGCGAGGTCGGCAACCTGCTGTTCCACCTGGCCCTGCTCGGCGTGCTCGTGTCGGTCGCGCTCGGCGGCCTGTTCGGCTACAAGGCCGACCGGCTGCTCGTGCAGGGCTCCACGTTCGCCGACACGCCGAGCCAGCTGGACGAGATCTACCCGGGCAGGCTGGTCACCGACAACGACCTCGGCCGGTTCACGATCACGCTGGACAAGTTCGACGCCAGCTACATCGAATCCGGGCCGCAGCGCGGTCAGCCGTCCGCGTTCGACGCGCAGATCAGCTACACCGCCGCTCCCGGCGGGCCGGTGCGTGCTGACCGGCTGGAGGTCAACCGCCCGCTGTCGGTGGACGGGGCGAAGGTCTACCTCATCGGGCACGGGTACGCGCCCGAGTTCCGGGTGACCGACGGCCGCGGCCAGGTCGTCTACGACGGGCCGACGCCGTTCATCTCGGGCAGCACCGGGAACTTCCTGTCCGAGGGCGTGGTGAAGGTCCCGGACGCCCAGCCGGAGCAGCTCGGCTTCACCGGGATCTTCGTGCCGACCGCCGTCGACGTGGACGGCACCCTGCAGTCGGCGTTCCCCGCCGCCGACAACCCGGTGGTGAGCCTGATCGCCTACGCGGGGAACCTGGGCATGAACGAGGGCCCGACGCAGTCGGTCTACCAGCTGGACACCGCGGGGCTGCATCAGCTCACCGCCAATCCGCAGGTGCTCGAGGTAGGCCAGTCGCTGAAGCTGCCCGACGGCTACGGCACGCTGACCTTCACCGGCTACGTCCCGTGGGTCAGCCTGGCCATCACCCACGACCCGGGCCAGATCCCGGCCCTGGTCTGCGGCATAGCCGCGCTCGGCGGGCTGCTGCTGTCGTTCATGGTGCGGCGCAGGCGGGTGTTCGTGCGGGCCCGCGCGGACTCCGGCGGCGGCAGCACGATCCGGGTCGGCGGCCTGGCCCGCACCGATGCCAGCGGCGGGTTCGAGGCCGAGTTCGCGTCGCTGGCCGACGAGCTCAGATCGGTTCACCGGGCCGCCGCAGCCGGCCGGCCGGATGCGCAGGCAGACCCGCGGCACGACCGACCGGATGCGCCGCCGGATCCGGAGCACCATCAACACGAGGGAAAGTGAGGGGCCATGCCCATCAACCTGGCCCTGGGCCACGTCAGCAACGACTTCATGATCGCGGCGCTGCTCATCTACTCCCTGTCGGTGCTCGCCTTCGCCGGCGACTTCGCCTTCGGGCGACCGCAGCGGACGCAGGCGACGGCTGTCCTACGGCCGGCGAAGGCCGCCGCCCTGGCAAGTGTCGGAGGGGCCACCGTCGGCGGAGCCAGTGCCGGAGCGGTCAGCGGCAGCCAAGCCGCGTCCGTCAACGCCGGGCCGTCGGCCGGGACGGCCGACTCGATGCCGGCCCTGGCCGTCCCGCCGCTGCGCGCGATCCGGCAGGCGGGTCGCTGGGTGCAGGCCGCCATGGCGCTCGCGGTGGCCGGGGTGACCGCCCACACGGTGGCCGTGGTGACCCGCGGGCTGGCCGTGCACCGGGCGCCCTGGGGCAACATGTACGAGTTCGTCACCGCGCTGACCTGCTTCGCGGCGATCTTCTTCCTGTTCGTGATGATCCGTTACCGGGCCTGGGCGCTCGGCGTCTTCGTCATGGGCGCCGTGGTGCTGGCGCTCGGGCTTGCCGAGACGCTCATCTACACGGCCGCCGGGGACCTGGTCCCCGCCCTGCAGTCCTACTGGCTGGACATCCACGTCACCGCGATGACCGTGTCGACCGGCATCTTCTTCGTCGCGGCGGTGCTGGGCTGCATCTACCTCGCCGTCGACAGGTACAACAGGCGGGTGTCGGCGGGCAGGGCGGCGCCGGGCAACGGGGTCGTGAGCCGTCTGCCGAGCATCGAGCAACTCGACCGGCTCACCTACCGGACCGTCGTGTTCGGCTTCCCGGTCTGGACGTTCGGCGTCATCGCGGGCGCCATCTGGGCGGACCAGGCCTGGGGCCGCTACTGGGGCTGGGACCCGGTCGAGACCTGGGCCTTCATCACCTGGGTGCTGTACGCCGCGTTCCTGCACGCCAGGGCGACCGCGGGCTGGCGCGGACGGCGCGCCCAGTACATTCAGCTGCTCGGCTTCGCCAGCCTGATGTTCAACATCCTGGTGGTGCAGGTGTTCATCGCCGGCCTGCACTCCTACGCCGGCGTGAGCTGACGCCGGTTCCGCTCGCCGCGGCGGCTGCCTGGGCCGGTGCGCTTGCCGTCACGTCTCCTCGGCGCCGTGGCAGACGACCTCGAGCATGAAGCCGTGGGGATCCAGGAAGTAGGTGCCCGGCCGGCCCGGGCTAGGGATCGCTCGCCTAGTTGTCGCGGATGGCGCGGTCGAGCGCGCGCAGGAACTCCAGGTCGTCGTCCGGCCCCTTGGGCTGCTGGCGCGCGCCGCCGGCGCCGGCGAGCCTGGCCCGTCCGGCCGGGTGACGCGCCACGGCATCGTCGGAGCCCGTCCAGCGCAGGCTCAGAAAGGAGCCGTCATCGTCCCAGGCGTCCGGATCCCAGTCCGGCAGCGGCCTGAACTGGGGGTATGAGTTACGTGCCGGCCGCCGGGCGACGAGCCAGGCGATCGCGCCGAAGATGAACGTGACCGAGATCACGGCAATCCAGGCCGGCTTGGACATCCCCCGGCATTCTGCCACCGGGGTCAGTATGGCGTCTGTCAGGCAGTAGAGCCAGAAACCCAGCAAGAATAGGGCAAACAAGGCACCGGACAGCAACATGGCGGCAGCCTAACGTTAGGCATCTATGCCGCGGGTCACAATTGATCAACTTTTAGGGCCGAAATCCCGCAGCAGTCAGCCATTAGGCACAAAAGGTGACGCGGCGGGGCGTCTCGACATACCCTGACCGTCAGGGCGAGAGAGCAGGAGAACCGGTGACATGCGGCTAACGTGGCTAGACCGCATCCGCCGGCTCGTCTGGCCGCGCGACGGCGCGGCGGGCGCCGCCGA
>JASHTQ010000094.1 GCA_030040475.1 Streptosporangiaceae bacterium | reverse complement strand
CTGGGGGGGCGTGGGCGCTGCGGCGGTGGCTGGGGCCGCGGGAGCCGGTGTTGCGGGTGCGGGCGCTGGGGCTGGAGTTTCCCGGGCCGGTGGGGCTGGCGGCCGGGTTCGACAAGGACGCACGCGGGGTGGCCGGGCTCGGGGCGCTCGGGTTCGGGTTCGTGGAGGTCGGCACGGTGACGGCGCTGGCGCAGCCGGGGAACCCCCGGCCGCGGCTGTTCCGGCTGACCGCGGACCGGGCGCTGGTGAACCGGATGGGGTTCAACAACGAGGGGGCGGCCGCCGCGGCGGCCCGGCTGAGCCGGATGCGGCGCGGGGTGGTCGTGGGGGTCAACATCGGGAAGACCAGGGCGGCGGCGGAGGAGGGGGCGGCGGCGGACTACGCGGCGAGCGCGCGGGCGGTGGCGGGGGTCGCGGACTACGTGGTGGTCAACGTCAGCTCGCCGAACACGCCTGGGCTGCGGGACCTGCAGGCGGCGGGGCGGCTCAGGCCGGTGCTCGTGGCGGTGCGGGAGGCGCTGGACGCCGGGGCGGGGCACCGGGTGCCGCTGCTGGTGAAGATCGCGCCGGACCTGGCGGACGCGGACGTCGACGCGGTCGCGGACCTGGCGCTCGAGCTGGGGCTCGACGGGATCGTGGCGACCAACACGACCGTCTCGCGGGACGGGCTCGCCTCGCCGGCCGGTGAGGTGACGGCGGCAGGAGCCGGCGGGCTGTCCGGGGCGCCGCTGCGCGCGCGGGCGCTCGAGGTGCTGCGGCGGCTGCACGCCCGCGCCGGAGGGCGGGTGGTGCTGATCGCGGCCGGCGGGATCGAGACCCCGGACGACGCGTGGGAGCGGCTGCGGGCGGGCGCGACGCTGGTGCAGGCCTATACCGGGTTCATCTACGGGGGGCCGTTGTGGCCGCGGCGGATGCACGACGGGCTGGCGCGGCGCGCCCGGGCGGCGGGGCTGGCGTCGATCGGCGAGGCGGCGGGGCGGAAGCCGGGCGTGGCGGCGGACTAGGCGGGCCGGACGGCCGGGGCGCGGTCGGCGACGGGGGTGAGCTCGAACAGCTCGTAGGGGGCCTGGCAGGGGTTGCCGTGGGTGTACCGGAGCTGGCGGGCGGTCAGGTCCATGACGACGGAGGCGATCGTGGCGCCCTGGTCGTAGCGGTGGGCGCGCGGGTCGGGATGGGCGCAGATGCCGAACGGGTGGTCGGCGTGGTCGCGGAGCAGCGAGTGCAGGTCGCCGGGGGCCGCGGACGTGTCGCGGGCGGTCAGGGCGGCGCGGAGGCGCTGCAGCCGGACCGCGCTGCTCGGCATTGCCCACAGGGACAGGTCAACGGGGTGGATGCGCGGGGCGAGGAAGTGGTTGGTGTGCGCGAGGACGCCGTCCTCGGGGAGCAGGGGGTAGAGGCGGGTGAAGTCGCCGGGGGCTGCCTCGATGTCCAGCGCGCTGCCGCTGGCGTGGGCGATCAGGTAGTTCGCCGAGGATGACCGGGCCCTGGCCTGCAGCACGGCGAGGGCGTCGGTCACGGTCTCGCAGTCGAGCACGGCCCGCAGCAGCACGTGGTAGGGCAGCCCGGGCGCGCCGACGTCGGCGTCGGTCACCAGGGCGTTGGTTACCAGGCCGAGGCCCGCGGCGTTCAGGCCGGCCTTGGCGAGCAGGCCGGCCTCCACCACGGTGGCGAAGTCCGGGCCCTCGTCCTGCCGGACCTCGAGCAGGACGACGGTGTGCGCCGCGTGCAGCAGCCAGTCCCAGTTCTGGCCCACGACTGTGCCGCCTGGCCGGGACGGGGCGGGGACGACCGCGAAGGCGCTGCATTCGGCGGGTGGCTTTGCGGCGAGGGGTGCCTGGCGCGCGGCGGGCGGCGCCTGGCGCGCGGCGAGCGGCGCCTGGCGGGCCGTGGCCGCGTACATCACCTCGGTTCGCACGTTGATCGCCAGCACGTCGGCAAGGTCGAGCCCGGCGCCCTCGGCGATGCCGCGCATCTCCTGGAGGTAGGCCGGGCGGAAGTCCGCGATCGGCGCCTCGAACCTGGCCGCCTCGCGCCGCACCCGCTCCCAGTCCCATCCCGCGTAGTAGGCGAAGACCTGCCGGTACTCGTGCACGGACCGGCGCACGCGGTCCTTGGCCGCAGCGCCGTACTGCCTGCCGCGCTGCAGGCTCGTGCCCTCGACGCGGACGTGCGGGATCGTGGTCAGCTGGGTCATCTGCGCTCCGGGATCAAGGGTCGGCAGGGATGTGTTCTTGGCTTAATTCTGCGAAACCGGCTCGTCCGAGGGTAGGCGGGTCCGTCGCGAGCGGCTTAGGGTGGTGATCATGGTGCCGCGTCTGCCTCGATTCGACGTGAGAGACTGGCTGGCCCGCGCCTGGCGGCAGATGCCGTTCGTCCGCCGCCGCGGCGGGCCTGGGCTGGCCGGGGTCCGCGAGCCGAGGCGGCCCCGTCCGCCGACCCGGCCGCCGCAGGCGATGTCGGCCGAGCCCGAGGCGGGCGAGTTCTGGACGTCGCCGGTGTCGACGCTGACCCGGCGCGACCGGCGCCGCTGGTGGCGGCGGATTCCGCGGGCGGGGCAGGCCTGACGGTTACCTGGCACCGGCTGAGCGGCGGTTACCTCCATGCGCGCAACTCCGCGGCCATGTGGGCGAGCATGGCACCGGGCGCGCGGGTGCTATCCGGAATGCCGGACGGGCTGTCGGTCGTCGAGGTGTCCGGGCAGCGCGTCTGCGTGGGCGGGTAATCCTGCTTAGCTCCGCGTACCGACGGGGGGAGCTCATGGCCGCGCTGACCAGGATGATGACGGCGCTGCTGCGCGTCTTGGCGGTGCTGTCCACCGCCACCATCGCGCTGCTCCCTCGCGACGCCGGGCTCAGGGACTGGGCCGCCGGTCACATCGGCCAGTGGACGCCGGTCGTCGGCGCGGTGACGCCGGTCGTCGGCCCCCGCCTCGGCTACGTGGCGGGCAACAGCGCCTTCGCCGCCGGATACCTGCTCGTGCTGCTGCTCGGCCCGCTGCTCGGCTGCGGCCTTGCCGCCTTCTCCGTTCGCTCACTTCGGGGGCGCCGACATGCTCACCCTGGTCAAGGTATCCATTTACTTCTTCGCCGGGTGCGCGGCGCTCGGCATGATCCCTCCCGCGGTCCTCGCCGCGAAGGCGCGCAAGCCCGTGATGGCGGTGATACCGCTGCTCATCGCCGACTACGTGGTCTACGTCCTGATCACGGCCGCCAAACAGCTCCCGCACGGTTTACGCTGATATGAGCCGCTGGCTGCTTGGAGGCGGATCGTGGGGAATTCTTCCGGTGGCCGTCGCTCCCATGGCGCGAGGGTCGGGCTCGTCGTCGCCGCCGCGATCCTGGTCGTGATCGGCGGCGGTATCGCGGCGACGATCGCCCTGCTGTCGAGCGCCGCCACGCCGGCTGCGAGCGAGGGCGCCACGTCTGCTCCCCTGCCGAGTATTCCTCCCTCCGCCGCCATGTCGCCTCTGCCGACCGCGGATCCGCCGCCCGCGTCGCCGCCCGCGTCGCCGCCCGCGTCTTCGCCCGCTGGCAGCGCGTCTGCGGGGCCGGCGGGCTGGACGTATCCCGTGCCGATCGACCAGCAAGCGGACCAGAACGACAACGCGATCATCAACTCGATCTCGTGCGTGACGGCCGTGACGTGTTACGCGGTCGACAGCGGCGGCAACGTGCTCGCATCCACGGCGGAGAATTCCTGGCAGGTCGTGAACACCACCGACAGCGGCACCAACCTGACGGCGATCTCGTGCGCCTCGGCCGGGAACTGCGTCGCGGTCGACAA
>JASHTQ010000008.1 GCA_030040475.1 Streptosporangiaceae bacterium | reverse complement strand
ACCGGCGGTCGCCGGGCCGACAACCGGCGGCCAGTAAGTCGCGCATGACCCGGTGCACTTCGAGGTGGTCGAGGTGTCCGGCACGAACCAGTAAAGGACAAAGCCCTTGGCGTTGGTCAGGACTTGGACGCCGTTGATGGTCGTGCTGTCCAGCGTGGTCCCGCCACCGCTGCCGCTCGAGGCCGGGGCCGAGCTGCTGCCTGCCGCAGCCGGGGCGGGTGCGGAGGACGAGGTGGTGGTGCTCGAGCTTGCGCACGCTGACGCCGCCAGAGCCAGGGCGGCGATTGCGGCCGCACCTAGTATCTTTCGCATTGGAATTCTCCCCTTCACGTGCTCTTTAGCTCCCAGTTGAATTACGTACTCGCTGCCTGTTGGGTTCAGCTGGTGCCGGGCGCCATGTCTCCCGACAGGTGGTACGCCAGTCGACATGAGATGGTTCAGTTGGCTAATGAGAAAGTTTGCGGCCGGGCAAGAAAGACCGATCCGGGGATCATCCATGCCGGGGTGAGCGACTGGGGTACTGGCTGAACAGCAGCCAGGCCGTGCAGAGCAGGAGGACTACCGCGGCCGCCTCCACCACCAGGACGATGTAAGCCTCCGTTGAGGAGAACGTGAGGCGGAAGCCGAAGATGCCGACGGTGCGGGCCAGCAGGAAGCCGGCGATCGTGCCGGCCATCAGCGCGGCGGAGGCAAGCACCACCAGCAGGTGCCTGGTCGCCAGCAGCGCCAGAGCGGCCAGGTAGGCCAGCACGACCTGGACCAGGAAGAGCACGTCCAGCGTCTTGACGTGACGGTAGGCGATGAACCACAGGTGCAGGTGGATGGAGCCCGACGCGACGAGCAGGCCGGCGTCGCACAGGTAAAGCAGCCACATCAGGCCGTTGCTGGTGCCCTGGCCGGGCTGGCGGGTGCTCTGGACGGTATTCACCGGATCTCCGTCTTTATCGAGGTGAATGGCTCAGCCAGCTGGCTCAGCATGGTGCGGCCGAGGCGCAGCCGCGTGCCAGCCTGTTCGACAGGCACCGGACGGCCGGACAGGCCGGTCTCGATGACCGTCCGGTCCGCGGCGACCCTGGCAGGGAATACCGCGCGGCGGGACATCATGTCCCATATCGCGAAGACGGTGCCAAGGTTGATGTCAAGCCGCCCGGTGGCCGAGTGATGGATGCGGTGGTAGGCGGGGCTGATCATGATCCAGCCGACCGGCCCGTAGGTCCAGCGCACGTTCGCGTGCGGCAGTGCGCCCAGGCAGGCATAGACGGTGAACACCACGGCCGGCGTGGCGGTGTTGGCCTCGACTGCCAGGATCGGTACCGCGGAGAGCAGGAAGCTCACGTGGACCAGCGGGTGCGCCCGGTAGGTGGTGAGGATGCTCAGCTCCTCCTGCGAGTGGTGCACCGCGTGCAGCCGCCACAGCGCGTTGAGCCGATGATTGGCCAGGTGGGTCAGCCAGTCCACCGCGTCGATGCCGAGCACGGCGAGTGCCACGAAGCACCAGGCGGGGACGCCGGGCATGCGGGGCAGCACCAGCCATGGCTCGAGCCTGGCCAGCAGGCCGGAGAAGCCCGCACCGAGCAGGACGATCAGCGGGACTACAAGCAGCGCGTAGAACACCGCGTAGCAGAAATCGAGCAGGTGCCCACGGGCCAGCAGCGGGCGGCGCTGGGCTGGCCAGATCTGCTCGGTGATGCAGACGGTCAGAACGAAGCCGAGGACCGCCGGCCCGGCAAGCTCGAACCGGCCCGCGTTCACCGCTCGCGCGATGCCGAACTGCGCCAGGGCGTTCCAGCCCCGCCAGGTCAGCCAGACGGCCAGCCCGGTGATCGCGAGCGTGGGCAGGTAGAGCCCCCGGCTCAGCTGCCGGGCCGATCCGGTGACCGGCCGGCCCGTCTCCGTGACCTGTTCGACCGCATTTAGTCCCACATGTGGAGTACGTCCGCATCCGGCGTCAGGTTCACTCGGCGGCCGAAGAGCCGGACTCCTCCTGCTGTGGCAGCCAGCGGCCGCGGTGCATGACGGCGCGGACGGCGAGGTCTTCGTCGCAGACGACCAGGTCGGCGGCGAGGCCGGAGCGGAGGGAGCCGAGGCGGCCGGCGAGGCCGAGGACGCGGGCCGGCGTGGTGCTTGCCGCGGCGGCGACGTCGGGGACGGGCAGGCCGGCCCTCGCGGCGCGGCGGACCACGTCGGCCATGGTGGCGGTGGAGCCCGCGATGGCGCCCGGGTGGCCGTCCTCATCGATCAGCCGCGCCACTCCCCCGACGACGCTCACACGCCTGGAACCGAGCCGGTAGCGGCCGTCCGGCAGGCCGGCCGCGGCCATGGCGTCGGTGACCAGGACCAGGCGGCCTGGCCCGGCGATGCGGGCAGTCAGGCGGATCGTCGTGTCGTGCAGGTGCACGCCGTCGGCGATCACCTCGCAGCTGACCTCGTCCCTGTCGAGCAGCGCGCCGGCCGGGCCGGGCTCGCGGTGGTGCGGCGGGCGCATGCCGTTGAACAGGTGGGTCGCGTGCATGGCGCCCGCGTCGATGGCGGCCGCGGTGACCTCTGCGGTGGCATCGGTGTGTCCCACCGCGGCCGTGACCCCGGCGTTCGCCGCCGCCGCGACCAGGTCAAGGGCACCAGGGAGCTCCGGCGCGATCGTGATGACCTTCAGGTGACCGGCGGCCGCCGCGCGCAGGCGCTCGAAGGCAGCCTCGTCGGGGAGGCGCATGTACCTGGGGTCCTGGGCGCCGCAGCGGGCCGGGGAGAGGAAGGGGCCTTCCAGGTGCAGTCCGGCCAGGACTCCCTGCGCAACCAGGGGCGCCAGCAGGGCGGCCCGTTTTTCCAGCTCGCCGAGGGGGGCGGTGACCAGGCTGGCCACGATGCTCGTGGTGCCGTGGGCCAGGTGGAACGCCGCGGCGGCGTGAGCGTCCGCCACGGTGCCCTCGGTGAAGGACGTGCCGCCGCCACCGTGCGCGTGCATGTCGACGAAGCCGGGGAGGATCCACTGGCCGTGCACGTCTATCACGTTGCCCGTCTGGTCCTGGGGGTCGCCCGGGGCGACGGCCTGGATCTGGGTTCCCCTGGTCTGGATCCAGCCGGGGGCAAGGACGCCGCCCGGGGTCACCAGGCGGCCGCCGGTCAGCAGGTAGCCGGGCTCCTCCTTGGTCACGTCAGGACGACAGAGCGGGTCAGGGCGCGCGGGCGATCCGGGTCGAGGCCCTTGCGTTCGGCGAGGACGGCGGCGAGGCGCTGCGGGCCGATCAGGGCGGCGAGCGGGTCGGCGTCTTGCGTGATGACCGTGGCTCCGGTCCTGCGGGCGTCGGCGATCAGGTCGGGCGGCACCTCGCCGAGCGCCCACACCACGGTGCCCGGGTCGCTGACGCTGATCGGGCCGTGCCGGTACTCCAGTGCCGGGTAGGACTCGGCCCAGGCCTGCGAGGCCTCGCGCAGCTTCAGCGCCGCCTCGTCGGCCACCGCGGCTGCCCAGCCGCGGCCCAGGAAGGTGAACTCGCGGTGTTCGGCGAGCCCGGCCGGGAGCGGGCGGGCCAGTTCCCTGGCGCCGACGTCGGGCAGGGCGGCGAGGTCCGCGCCGAGGTTGGCGC
Organism: Streptosporangiaceae bacterium; assembly: GCA_030040475.1. The sequence goes on along the minus strand of JASHTQ010000008.1, from coordinate 4,904 downwards.
GGAGCAGCACGATCGCGGCCGTGATGAACCGGCTCGACACAACCGAGCGCTCGTCGGCGAAGTCAAGCAGGATGGCGTGGCCGGCCTCGCGGGCGAGCGGCGCATCCGGGTCGGCTGTCACGGCTGTCGTCCTGGTCTCCTCGGGGTTGTGCCGGAGCGCGTCGAGCACTTCCGTGGTGGTGCCGGTGCGGGAAATGTACAGCACGTGGTCGTAGCGGCGCGGGAACGGGACCTCGGAGGCAGCGAAGGCGTCGGTCTCGCCCTGACCGGCGGTTTCGCGGAGGGCGGCGTAGGCGCGGGCGACGTTGAGGGAGGAACCGCAGCCGATGGCGGCCACTCGCTCGCCTGGGGCGGGCAGCGCGGCGGCCTCCGCGAGCTCGATCGCCTTGGCCCAGCACTCGGGCTGGCTGGCTATCTCATCCGTCAGGTGGCTCACCGCTGCTCCAGGTCACTCAATTTGCATGATTTTGCTCGATAGAAGCTTTATACGAGCATTATAGATCAGTTTTGCTGGAGTGGCGTGGCCGGATTGCGGTGCGGGAGCGCCGGGCCGGGGTGAACCTCAGGCGGTGACGACGCGGATGCCGCGCTCGGTGAAGGGGACGAGCGATTCGGCCGGGGCGCCGGTGTCGGTGACGATGACGTCGATCTCGTCCACGGCGCACATCCGCGCGAACGCGCGCTGGCCAAGCTTGGAGTGGTCGGCGACGATCATCACCTGCTCCGCTCGGGTGGCCATGAGGTGATTGATGCTGGCCTCGCCCTCGTGATGGGCGGCCGCCCCGGCGCGCGCGTCCAGCGCGTCCGCGCCGAGGATGGCCCAGTCCAGGGTCAGCTCGGCGAGCACCAGGGTGGCGAACGGCCCGATCAGCTCGTAGGACTCGCCGCGGGTGACGCCGCCGGTCACCACGATCTTGACGTGCGGGCGGACGGCCAGCTCGTTGGCTATGTTCATGGCGTTGGTGACCACGGTGACGGCCGGCGTTCCCGTGCCTCCGGCCAGGTCGGGGCGGGTGGCCAGGGCGCGCGCCACCTCGCTCGTCGTGGTGCCGCCGTTCAGCGCCACCGCGGCGCCCGGGTCGACGAGCGCGGCCGCGGCACGGCCGATGCGCTGCTTTTCCGCGGCGTGCCGCGCGGTCTTGTACCGCAGCGGCAGGTCGTAGGAGACCTGGCCGGCGATCGCGCCGCCCCGTGTCCTTGTCACCAGCTGCTGGCTGGCAAGCTGATCCATGTCCCGGCGGATGGTCGCCTGCGACACGCCAAGCGCCTCGGCCGCCTCGGCAACCGTGAGCTGCCCGTCGGCGGCCATCTGGTCAAGCAGCGCGTTCCACCGCTGATACCTGGACACGGACGCCTCCTGGCTCGTTTGTGCGCAGTTTACGACACGCTGGATGCACGATGCTGCGCGAAACGGCAGCCGCTATTCGAGGTCGAAGGCAGCGTGGGTAGCGGAGGTGAGAGGGTTTCTTGCGGCGGGAACAGGTAGCCGATCCGTTCGCCGAGCGCAGCTTTATTTATGGTGACGATGTTGTCGCAGCTCACCACCGATTCGTGGCCGATGCCGTTGGCCGGGCCATCCGGGACCTCGGTCGACAGGCCCCGGATGGTCGTGGTTATCGGCGCCACCGTAACCTGCTGCCGACGAGGAAGCACGAGTTCACGCGTCAGCACCAACACCGGACGCGCCTTGTCCAGGTGAGCGATGTGGATCGGCCTCACCGATCTGGGTCCACCGGGTGACCGGTCATGTACCGGATGAACTCGGCAAGATCTGCGTCCTCGCTGGATTCGGCCAGGATGGCAGCATCCCTGGCGGCCATCTCGCGACGGCACTCGCGTTCCAGCGCGCGACGATCTTCGCGCGGCTGGCGGCCTTCTTCTCGGCGACCAGGCGGTCCAGGAATTCCACGGCCTCAGCTGGCAGTCCGACCGCGATCTGAATGGTCATGAGCTCCGTAACAATACCGTATTGGGATGCGAATCTCTGCTAATCAGAATCCCATATTAAATCCCAACCTCGCTGACCGGCATTTGACCTCCGGCTCGGTATGCCGTCTGGCCAACTCTTGTGAGGCGCGTGTGCCGCAGGTCCCGGAAGAACGACTGGTCGGGGGTGAGCTTCCGCTTTGGCGAGGTCCGCTTTGCGCCGTTTTGCCGCTTATGGGAGCGGATTATCGCGGTGGATCGGTGCTCCGTGTCCGAAAGGGTGCACCATAGTCCCTCCGATCTACCGCCAAGCACCGATCCACCGCGGTAACCGGGAACCCCGCGCGGCTGGTGTGACGCCGGCGGCGTACCGGGACGGCCGGGGACGCGGACGCGTCCGTCACACGCCGACCGTCGCTTCGACGGCCAGCCTCCGGGCAGGCCCGATGCCTGCACAGTCGGCGCGGTCCCCTCTTACGTGTCCGGGGTGCTGCACCCTGTCGACGCGGGAGCGGCGGCTGAAGTGCGCCGGCGACATCAGTGCCATACGGGCGAGCGCCGGGACGTCGAGCGGCGCGCGTACTCGCGGTCCGTCCGGTCGCGGGCCGGCGCAGAAGCCAGCTCGTCGATGTCGGCGCTTATGCGTTCCGCAGGAGGTAGTCCGCGACGGGTGAAGCTCGGCCTGCATCGTCTGGCCTGCCCTGACATGTCAGGAAGCAGCAATGCGGAGCTCCGGGACGACCCGCTGAGTAATCGTGTCCGCCCTTCAGCCTCAAGCGCGATTGTGCCCCTAGGGCGATGAGCTTAGGCGCTCAGATCGGTTCTTCGACGATCTGGAAAACTCCGTGATCGAATGGCCGTCCCGGAGCCGGCTCGACCAGCTCAAGTCGTTCACGCACACCCCGGCGCTGGTTGACGAGCGCACGGTGGTGACAGTAGGGGTTGTTCCCGCGGCGCCCGAAGAAGGTGTGAGCGGTCCATGAGCAGCCACCCCGGCATGCTGGGGCGTGCTCGCATTCTGCGCAGAATCCCCAGAGGTGATCGATTCCCTCCGGCGTGCCGGCCGACATGTTCATGTTCAGCTCCGGTGAGCTACGGACGATGTCCTTCAAAGACCGATCGCGGATGTTGCCGCCCGCGTACGCCGCAGTAGGAAGGGACGGGCAGCCTTTGATCGTCCCGTCAGCTTCGATGCCAAGCGTCGACACCCCGGCTTGGCAGCCCTGCCATCGGGCGGATTGCTCCGCGCTATGCAGCACCTTCTCGTACGGGCCGTAGTAGCCGACGTTGTTGCCTGGAAACAACATCAGGCCGTCCCGTCTCCCGCGCCTGGCGATTTCGGCCAGCGTGGGAAAAACCTGAAGAAGGTCGGGCGGTTGCAACAGTAGCTCGGCGTTATCGGCGGCATTGCCCATCGGCACGGTCATCTGCACCTGCCAGGCGCCGACGCCGGCTCCGACCAGCAGCTCATAAAGCGGCAGCAACTCCGAGGCGGTAAGGCGGTTGATCTGGGTGTTGCACGTCGCCCGGATTCCGGCGCTCTTGAGGTGCCCGATCGTGCGCCAGCACGACTGCCAGGATCCCAGCTTGCCGCGCAGGCGATCGTGGGTGATCTCCAGGCCGTCGACAGAAACCGATGCCTGACGGATACCGGCCTCCCGCATCCGCTCGGCCATCCCCCTGGTCAGCCTGTACCCACCGGTAGTCACCGTGCAGGCCATCCCTTGGCGCGCGACCTCCGCCGCGATAACGAGCCAGTCGCGGCGCATGAAGGCCTCGCCTCCGATCAGCGTCACCTCGGTGATGCCGACCTCCGCAAGCTGATGCACGAGGTCGAGAGCCTCGTCAGTTGACAGCTCCCCTTCGCGGCCGGTGCCTGCCCGGGAGCCGCAGTGCACACACGCCAGATTGCAGGCAAGCGTTAGCTCCCACACGGCATATGCTCGCCGCATGGCCCTCACCCCCGAGCAGGTCGAAGATCAATCAGCCGCAGTGGACTGCCACGACGGCACATGGCCACCACGCTGCAGTCATTACCGCGCTTGGCCCAGGGTGCAGGTGGTCCCAGTCGATGCCAAACTGGAAATTGTTCGCATGCCATTGGGAAACCCGGTCGCCACCGCTTCTTCCGGCCGGGTCCGCACGCATCAGAAGCCGATCACCGCCGGCCGAACAACGACCGAAGCCTTGCCAGCAACCGGGAGGGCAGAGAATCAAATCTGGGCGGCGGCCCTCCGTACGCGGGCGCGGGCGGTGCCAACGGTGACCACGGCGGCTCGCTGCTGCCTTCAGGCTGGCGCGGGAAGCGCACATCGTCAGGGGAAGGCCCATCAGCATTCATTCTCCACCTCCTCAGTCGTGATCGTACCCTTACATCGAGGTCCCGCGGGCGGCGAGTAATCGAGCTCAGCTGCAGTCACGGGCAGTCTCGTTCTTGTCGAGTACATGGTGAGGCGCAGCTTCCGGGGCTCGAAGTGCCATGTCGCCGAGGATTTCTGCGGGGGCGCCGATCGCCGACAGTGGGCCGGTGACCTAGCCTAACGGCTACGCGTGCGTGAGATAGACGATGATGAGAGACGGCGGGTGTCACCGTCGACGAGTTCCGGGGACTGCTGTAGCAGCGGACGACGTGTTTGCACCGTTGGTTTAGTTCCTTCTCGGTCAGCCGGGTCCGCAGCGATCGGCTAGGCGGCCGCGGAGGCTCTGGGTTCAGGCCTGGGCTAGGCGGAAGGACCCGCCTAGGCAGGTGCCGCGGACTCGGAGCAATGGCTCGGTCGGGGAGCCGTCGCGGTCGGGCATGGCCTCGCGGCTGCCGAGGACGAGAACCTGGTTGCTGACGCGCCAGCGGGGCGGGACGGTGATCGCGACCCGCGCGGCGAGGCTCCAAATTGTCAGGGTGATCTCCTGCTGGCTCGGCACGGCGGCGCGGAGGTCCAGGTCGAAGGCGCCGAAGGCGGCGGTCACGGAGCAGAACCGGC
>JASHTQ010000093.1 GCA_030040475.1 Streptosporangiaceae bacterium | reverse complement strand
TTCGGGGGGGTGAACGCGGAAGCATCGGCGGTGCATTGTCCGCCTCTGGTGAGGAGATCCGCCGATGCTTCCTGGGCTGACCTTACCGGCTTCGCTGGCCGGGTTGCTGTGGTCGTTGCGGCCGTGTTTTACCGGGCCGTCGTTCCGTACGTTCTGCGGCCTGGTGGCGGGGCTGGCCGGGCAGGTGCGGCGGCGGACGGTGTGCGGGATGCTGTCCGGGGCGGGCCTGGGCTGGTGCTGGCCGCATGACCGGGCGCACTATTTCTTTGCCCGGGCGCGGTGGAGCGCCGATGAGCTGGGCGTGGCGATCGCGCGGGCGGTGGTGGCGCTGCTGGTTCCGTCTGGGGCCGCGGTCACGGTGGCGGTGGATGACTCGCTGTTCCGCCGGTGCGGCCGGAAGGTGCACGGGGCGGCCTGGCAGCATGACGGGTCCTCCCCGGCCCGCACGAAGGTCAGCTTCGGGACGTGTTTCGTGACGGCCGGGATCATCGTGTCCCTGCCGTTTTGCGGCCGGCCGGTGTGCCTGCCGGTGCTGGCCCGGCTGCACGTGCCCGCCGCGGGGAGGAAACCGGCGCGGGCCGCCCGGCGGGCCGCGGCGGCCGGCAGCCGGGTCTCCCAGGCCGCCGCGCTGGTCACCCTCCTCGCGCAGGCCTTCCCCGGCCGCGCGGTGCACGTGGCGGCCGATGCGGCCTATCACGGGCCGGCGCTGAAGACCCTGCCCGCGACGGTGACCTGGACCACCCGGCTGCCGCGCAACGCGGTGCTGTACGGGCCGGCCCCGCCCCGGGTCCGCAAGCCCGGCCGGCCACCGCGCAAGGGGCCGCGGCTGGGCACCCCGGCGGACCTGGCAGCCGCCGCGTCCTGGACCGCTGCCCGGGTGCGGATCTACGGCCGCTGCCAGGACACGCAGCTGGCCGAGGTCACCTGCCTGTGGTACGGCTGCCTGGACACCGCCGCCGCCCGGGTCATCCTGGCCCGCGACGCCCGGGCCACGCTGGCCCTGGTCACCACCGACCTGGACACCCCCGCCGCCGCGCTGATCGAGCGGTACGCCGCCCGGTGGGGCATCGAGCAGGCATTCTCCGACGCCCGCATCGTCCTGGGCGCCGGCGAGGCCCGCAACCGGGCCCGCCGCGCCGTGGAACGGACCGTCCCGTTCGCGCTGCTGGTCCATTCCCTGGTCATCATCTGGTACGCCCGGCACGGCCACGACCCCGCCGACATCACCCAGCGCCGCCACGCCGAACCCTGGTACCCCGCCAAGACCGAGCCCGCCTTCGAGGACATGCTGGCCAAGCTCCGCCGCACCCTCATCGCCGCCCGCATTTCCGGCGGTTCCGCAGCTCAGCCCACACCCGCGCAAATCACAGCCGTGCTGGCAGCCTGGAACGCCGCCGCCGCATAACTGCGAAACACCAGGTACCTCCCCGGGTGCTGAAACCGGGGTTTCATTCCGCAGCGGCGGCTCGCTGAGGCGGCGCACGGGGTGGGTGCCTGCGGGGCTGGGGTGGCCGGTTCTTGTGAGGTGCGTGTGCCGCGGGCTGTGATCCGGCGGGGTCCGTGTCCCCCCGGCCCTGATAGGCGGGTGCGGGGTGGGCCTGGTTCTCCCTGGTCAGCCAACAGGCAACGGATCCGTCACCGCCGCGGCACCGCGCCAGCGGTCCAGTCGGCCCAGTCGGCCCAGCGCCAGCCATAGCTAAGGGCGCTGGGTGTCCGGGTACTCGTCTCGGCCGAGCCGGGCGGCGAGGGCGGCGGCGATCTGGGTCATCTGGTCCGCGCCGGTGAGCGGGCGGTCGGCGGCGCCGAGCAGCTGGAAGATCCGCGGGCCGCGTAGCTCCCCGGGCAGGTCGGGTGGGCGGGGCACGATGTGGAAGTGGACGTGCGAGAAGCCCTCCGCCTCGGCGAACTGGGCGACGTAGGTCTTCTGGCAGCCAAGCACCTCGTGCAGCGCGCGGGAGAGGCGCACCTGCCAGGTGCCGAGGGAGCGTGCCTCGTCGTCGGTGAGGTCGGCGATGGCGGTGACGTGCCGGCGCGGCACCAGGACAAGCCAGCCGGGCAGCGCGGAGTTGAACGCGTGCGCCACCCGCCAGAGGCTGTCCGAGGCGATGCGTTCCCATGGCCGCGCCTGGTCAGCATCGGTGTCGCGGGCACAGGTGTAGCAATCGGCGGGTGCTGTCATGCGCCCGACGATAGGGCAGGGCCGGTCAGGGCGCGTCCGGGATGGCCGCCAGCTCGCGGATCCTGCCCAGCGCGGTGGCGACGCAGCCGGGCTGCTCGTGCCAGGGCAGGTGGCCGGCGGCGGGAACCACCGTCACCTCGGCGATGGGCAGCAGGGCTGCGGTCTGCTGGCCCTGGCTGACGGGCATGGGGCTGAGCTCCCCGAGGACGAAGACGGCGGGTATCCGCAGCTCGCGCAGCTCCTCGCCGAAGCCGTCGGCAAAGTGCTGGGCGACGGAGGCGAAGGTCGCGGCGTAGCCCGCCACAGAAACCCGGATGTGGGACGGGAGCGGTGGTGCGGCAGCGGGATCGGCGAAGTACCCCGGCCAGTACAGCCTCAGCGACGCGAGCATGTCGGCGTCCGTGGGGTCCGGGCCGGCCAGGCGCACGGCTATCTCCGCGTGCTGCTCGGCGACGGCGGGCAGCAGGCGCTCGCCCAGTTGCCTGCCAGTCTCGGCGGCGCCGCCATCGCCGACCACGCCGAGCGGATCGACAAGGACCAGTCCGGCCACCCGGTCGGGATGGGAGCGCGCGAGGTTCAGCGCCAGGTAGCCGCCCCAGGAATGACCGAGGACCACGGCGCGGTCGACCCCCAGCGAGTCCAGGACGGCGATCGCGTCGGCGACGTGGCCGTCGACGGTGAGCGGTCCGTCCACCGCCGACGGCGGCAGTCCCCGCTGCTGGTACCGGATCGACCGCCAGCCGCTGGTTTCCCCGTCGAGCATGTCCATGTAGTCCGTCATGGCGGGACCGCCGTGCAGGAGCAGCAGGGCCGGCCCGGAACCGATGAACGAGCCCTCGATCGATCCGTCTGGCGTGGTCGCGGAAAAGCCTTCTGCGGGCATGGGCCTAACCATACTGACGGTGTCGCGGGACAGGTAGGCGATGACGGCCGCGGCCAGGGCCAGGAAGGAGAGCGTGGTCAGCCCGACACGCAACCCGAATTCGTTGGCCAGGAAACCGATGGCAGGCGGCCCGAGCAGGAATCCGCTGTACCCGAGCATCGAGGCGAGGGCGACACCGGCGGAGCCGGCGAGCAGGCCCGCCCGCGCAATGGCCGCGGGGAACAGGTTGGCAAGGCCGAGGCCGGTGGCGGCGAACCCGGCAAGCGCCAGCCAGACGTCGGGGGCCAGCGCGGCGACGAGCATCCCGACGCATGCGGTGAAGCCGCCAAGCACCAGCACGCGGGTGCGGCCGAGGCGCTCGAGCAACGTGGTGCCGGAAAGCCGCCCTGTCGCCTCGGCGAGCGCGAAGGCCGCGTAGCCTGCCGCGGCGAGGCCCGCGCTCGCGCCCAGGTCCTGCCGCAGATGCAGCGCGCCCCAGTCGCCGATCGCGCCCTCGTCGTAGGCGGCGCACAGGCCGATCAGCCCGAACAGGCCCACGGCCTGGATCGTCCCCAGCCTGCGGTGCGGGGCCGGAACCTGCCGTGGCGGTCGGCCGGACGGGGCGCCGCGGTCGGTGGCGGTAACGGCTGGACCAGCGCGGTCGGCGGCGGGGCCCGCTGGACCAGCGCGGTCGGCGGCGGTACGTCCGGCCTCGGCGGAGCGTTCGGCCGGATGGCTGGCCGGCAGCAGGGTGCGACCGGCGATCGCGGTGACCAGCAGGCCGGCCAGGGCGACGAGCAGCAGGTGCCTGGCCGGAGAAAGGTGCGGCGCGAGCAGCCCGCCGATCCCGGCGCCGGCCAGGCCGCCGAAGCTCCACGCGGCGTGGAAGCTCGGCATCACCGGCCGGTCCAGCGCCGCCACCAGATCGACCGCGATGCTGTTCATCGCGACGTTGAGCCCGCCGTACGCGGCGCCGAACACGGCAAGGGCCAGCCCGAGGGTGACAGCCGAACGGGCCAGCGCGGGAAGGACCAGGGTGACCGAGAGCAGGGCGCAAGAGACCACCGCGACCGGGCGGTTGCCGAACCTCCGGCACAGCGCGCCCGCGATCAGCATCGTGGCCACGGCTCCGGCCGACAGGCCGAGCAGCGCGAGCCCGAGAGCGGCCGGCGAGGCGCCGGTCTGCTGCTTGACCGCGGGCACCCGGACCGCCCAGCTCGCGTAGATGAACCCGTGCGCGGCGAACACGGCGCACAGCGCGACGCGCGATCGGCCGAGCGCACCGCGCGGCACGAGCCCGATGTGGTGAATTTTGTTCACCAGCAGCACAAAATAAGCCTACGCACCCCAGGTCTGCGAGGCGCGCGGCCAGGTGAGCGCGTTCGGCCGCGTTCTGGGTCAGCGCAAGCGCTGATTCGTAGGCCCGGGCCGCCTCCTCGCGACGGCCCAGGCGGCGCAGCAGGTCGGCGCGGATCGCGTGGAATACGTAGTACCTGTCCAAGTCCGGCGTCAGGCCGGCCACGATGGCTAGCCCCGCGTCAGGGCCCTCGACCTCGGCCACCGCGACCGCGCGGTTGAGCGCGGCCACCGGGCCCGGCGCGATCGCGAGCAGCTGGTCATACAGGGCCAGGATCTGCTCCCACTCGGTGGCGGCGGCGATCGGCGCGTCGCTGTGCACGGCGCTGATCGCCGCCTGGATCTGGTAGCGGCCGGGCTGGCCGCGGCGCAGGCACCGCCGGACCAGCGCCTGGCCCTCGGCGATGAGCGCGCTGTCCCACCGGCTCCGGTCCTGGTCGGCCAGCGGCACCAGGGCGCCCTGCGGGGTCGTGCGGGCCGCCCGCCTGGACTCGGTCAGCAGCATGAGCGCGAGCAGGCCCGTCACCTCGGGCTCGTCGGGCATGAGCCCGGCGAGCACCCGCCCGAGCCTGATCGCCTCGGCGCACAGGTCCGCGCGCGTCAGCCGGTCACCCGAGCTCGCCGTGTACCCCTCGTTGAAGATGAGGTAGACGACCGCGAGCACGCCCGCCAGCCGCCCGGGAAGCTCGGCCGGCCCGGGCACCCGGTACGGAATGCCCGCGTCACGGATCTTGCCCTTGGCCCGGACCAGCCGCTGGGCCATGGTCGGCTCCGGGACGAGGAACGCCCGCGCGATCTCCGCGGTGGTAAGCCCGCCGAGCAGCCGGAGCGTCAGCGCGACCCGGGCGGCGGTGCCGAGCGCCGGGTGGCAGCAGGTGAAGATGAGCCGCAGCCGTTCGTCGCGCACCGGTCCCTCCTGCGGGGCTTGTTGCTCGGCGCGCAGCAGCGCGGCCTGGGCGTGCTTGTCCGCGCGGGCCGCCTCGCGGCGCAGGCGGTCGATGGCCCGGTTGCGGGCGGTGGTGATGATCCACCCGGCGGGGCTCGGCGGCAGCCCGGCGGACGGCCACCGCCTGGCCGCCTCGGCGAACGCGTCCTGTACCGCGTCCTCGGCGAGGTCGATGTCGCCCAGGACGCGGGTCAGGACGGCTACCGCGCGGCCGTACTCCGCGCGGAACACGCGCTCGACGTCGGCGGGCGCGGGCGCGGGCACGGTCAGTCCTCGGCCTCATCCTGGAACGGCCGCACCTCGACCGGGACCTGGCACGCCCGGGTGGCCTTGCGGCCCCACTCCAGCGCGGCGTCGAGGTCGGGCACCTTGATCACCCAGAAGCCGCCGATGTGCTCCTTGCCCTCGGCGAACGGGCCGTCGGTGATGAGCACCTCGTCGCCCTTGAGGCGGACCACGGTGGCGGTGCTCGACGGGTACAGCCCTCCGCCGAAGACCCATGCCCCCGCCGCCTGGATCTCGGTGTTCAGCGCGCTCACATCGCCGTAGATCTTCTGCATGACCTCCGGCGCCGGGGCGTGGTCATCCTCGGGGTGGTACACGCTGAGCAGGTACTGCTTCATTGCCGTGCCTCCTTGGCCTTGGGCTTGTGTCCCGCTGGCACCGGGCCAGCCTTTCACCTCCTACACGAACGGCCCGCGGCCGGATCGACATGCACGGGCCGCGCACCACGGCCCGTTCGGATAAATATTTGTTCTTTGATATGGTCTAGACCTTAGGAGTCTGTGCACGCCTTGCCCGGTTACAGGGGCCCCGACAGGCTCCGGACGCGCGGGTCTGGCACCGGCTCCCGGGTAATCCCCGGGGGCGGTGTCCGATAGTCTCGGAGCGGCTTGCGATCACGGGGATCGACGAGGAGATTCAGTACTGTGACTATTCGCGTGGGAATCAACGGGTTCGGCCGGATTGGCCGTAACTTCTGGCGTGCCGCGAACGCCGCCGACGGCGACCGCGGCATCGAGATCGTCGCGGCGAACGACCTCGGCGACATCGCCACCATGGCGCACCTGCTCAAGTACGACACCGTGCTCGGCACGCTGCCGGTAGACGTGTCGGTGTCCGGTGACACGATCCGGGCGGGCGACGCGCTGATCAAGATCCTGGCGGAGCGGGAGCCCGCGCGGCTGCCGTGGCGCGAGCTCGGCGTCGACGTGGTCATCGAGTCCACCGGCCGGTTCACCACCGGGCCCGCGGCGCGGGCGCACATCGACGCGGGCGCCAGGAAGGTCATCATCTCCGCGCCGGCCAAGGACGAGGACATCACGATCGTGATGGGGGTCAACGACGACGCGTACGAC
>JASHTQ010000002.1 GCA_030040475.1 Streptosporangiaceae bacterium | reverse complement strand
GATGGCGATGTTCTTCTCGCCGAGCCTCACCGCGCTGGTAGGTAACCGGGCCTGGTGGCCCGGCCACCAGGGCGAGAGCCGCAGTTGACGTCGCCGGGAGAGGGCCGTTGCGGCCGATCGTGGTCGGCTCGGGCATCATCTGCCCGTGGTCCGCGCGGGCGGCCCGAACCAGGTGGCCAGCGCGTCGGGGAGCCCCTGGTCCGCGGCGTCGCCGCCCACCCAGGCGACGTGCCCGTCGGGCCGGATCAGCACGGCCGCGGGGGCGGCGACCTCGCCCAGCACGGGCAGTTCCCAGACCCCGGTGTACGCGGCGTCGACCAGCCGCACCCGTGGCGCCCGCGGCGTGACGTCGAACCGCCCGGGCGCGCCGAGGTTCAGCAGCACGGGCCGCGCGTCGTGGAGCAAGCCGAACGCGCGGACCGGGCCGTCGGCGGTGACCAGGTCGAGGTCGGGCATCCGCCGCCCGAGCAGCGGGTGCCCGTCCCCGAGGTCGTAGCGGACGTCAAGGCCGCTGACCGCGCCGGCGAACCGCTTGCGGGGCTCGTCCATGCCAAGCAGTTCCGCCATCGTCTCGTGCAGCGCCCCGGCGGGGTCGTCGGCGCGGCGCAGCGCGTTCTGTGCCATCGCGTTGCGCTGCACCCGGGCGCCGACCGGGTGCCGCTCGGCGTGGTAGGTGTCGAGCAAGCCGCCCGGTGACGTGCCGCCGACCACCTGGGCCAGCTTCCAGCCGAGGTTCACGGCATCCTGCACGCCGGTGTTGAGGCCCTGCCCGCCCTGCGGCGGGTGCACGTGCGCCGCGTCGCCCGCGATCAGCACCCGGCCCGCGCGGTAGGCCGCCGCCTGCCGGGTCATGTCGGTGAAACGGGAGACGAAGGCGGGGCTGTGCGCGCCGTAATCGGTCCCCTCGGCGGCGATCAGCGCCTCGCGGAGGTCGGCCAGCGTGGGCTCGCCGGCCTGGCCGACGTGCCGTTCGGCCAGCACGACCCCTATCCGCTCCCCGTCGGACGCCCGGCCGATGCCGCCGCCGTGGCGGAGGCCGAACTCCGGCTCGGTGTCCATCTTGACCTCGGCGATCAGCCAGCTGGTCGTCGGGTCCCAGCCGGGGAACTCGATGCCGGCCGCCTTCCTGACCACGCTGCGCCCGCCGTCGCACCCGACGAGGTAGTCCGCCCGCAGCGACTTGCCGTCGGACAGCTCGACGTCGACGCCTTCCGCGTCCTGCGCGAGGCCCGTCACCTCGCGCTGGCGGGCGATCGGCACCCCGAGCTCCTGGACCCAGCCGGCCAGGATGCGCTCGAAGTCGCCCTGGAACAGCGCCAGCCCGTAGTTGTAGCGGGTGGGGAAGTCGCCGATGTCCAGCCGGACCCCGGCGAACGACTGGATCTGCATCGGCTGCCCGGCGGCAAGGAACCGGCCGGCGATGCCGCGCTGGTCGAGCACCTCGATCGTCCGGGAGTGCAGGCCGCGGGAGCGCGAGCCGTCGAGAAGCTGGCTGGCGCGCCGCTCGACGATCACCACGTCGACCCCCGCCAGCGCGAGCTCGCCCGCCAGCATCAGCCCGGTCGGCCCCGCGCCGACGATCACCACGGCATGGTCGCGCACGTCGCATCCCCCGTTTCCGCCAGGTTCCGATCCCGGCCAGCCATTCTGCGGCACGACCCGGGCCTTGCCGCAAGCCCCCGGGTGCCCTATATGTTGAAGGTGGCGGGGAGTTCTCTCCCGGGCTGCCCCAAGCGCATGGTCATGGGCCCGTGCGGCGGGGTCCGGCCGGACGGCGGCTGCGAGGCCGGCCCGCATCCGTGCGTGTTCCCGGTCCCGGTGGCGTGGCCAGAGCCGGTGCCGTCGGTGCCGCTGCAGGCCGTGCCGCTGATCTTGACCGACTTCAGCTCCGAGCCGTATTCGGTGCCGGCCCACGCCGAAGTGGCGGGCATCCTGGCTCCGGTCAGCGACGCCGTCCTGGTCGGCGAGCACCAGGACCGGCCCGACTTCCCGCCCGCCCAGCTGGCCTCGATCTTGCAGCAGGCCGGGGCGCGGCCGTGGATCACCCTGTCCTGCCGGGACCGCAACCGGGTGGTGCTTGAGCAGGAACTGCACGGCCTGCGCGAGCTTGGGGTGGACGCGGTGCTGTGCGTGACAGGCGACGCCCGCGGCTACGACGTCCGGCCGGACGTGACCCAGGTCTTCGACCTGGACGGGCCGCGGCTGGCCGCGCTTGCCGCCTCGACCGGGATGCCGGCCGCCGTCCCCGAGACGCCCGCCGCGCCGCCCCGGCACCTGCGGCCCTTCCGGCTCGCCCAGAAGCAGCGCGCCGGGGCGGCGGTCGCGGTGCTCAACCACGACACCGTGGCCTCGGTGGCCGGCTTCATGGCCGGCGCCGCGCGGGCCGGGGTCACCGTCCCGGTCATCGCCGCGGTGGCCATCTTCACCGATCCCGTCTCCGCCCTGGCGCTGTCCGGCCTGCCCGGCCTGGAGCTCGACCCGGCCGTGGTGCGCGCGGTGCTCGAGGACCCCGATCCGGTCGCGGCGGGCATCGCGGCCGCGGCCCGGCAGGCCGGGGACCTGCTGGCCATCCCCGGCGTGGCCGGAGTGAACATCTCCGGGCTAGCCTCGGCCCGCGGGCATCGGTTCGCCGCGCGAGTCAAGGCGGAACTGGCCGCCCGGATCCGGCAAGGAGCTGCCGCATGACCCGTGACGCCGGCGACCCGATGGAGGCCGAGTTCGACACCGTGGCCGAGTGGACCGCCCTGGTGGCCGCCGACCTCGGCCCTGAGTACTACATCCCGGCCGCCTGCCGCGGCAGCGGCCAGCCCGCCGTCCTTGACTGGCTGCTCGATCGCCTCGGGCCGCGACCCGGCGAGGTGCTGATCGACGTCGGCGCGGGCCTGGGCGGGCCCGCCGCCTACGCCGCGCGCCGGACCGGCGTGCGGCCCATCCTGACCGAGCCCGAGCCGGACGCGTGCCGCGCCGCGGCCCGGCTGTTCGGTTTCCCTGTCCTGCGGGCCGACGGGACCGCCCTGCCCGTCGGCGACGCGGCCGCCGACCTGGCCTGGTGCCTGGGCGTGCTGTGCACCGCGTCGGGCACCGCCGCGCAGCGGGCCATGCTCGGCCAGCTCCGCCGCGTGGTCCGCCCGGCCGGGCGGATCGGCCTGCTCGTCTACCTGGTCGAGGCGGGCACGCTGGACAACCCCCCGCTGGGCAACCACTTCCCGTCCAGCCGGCTGCTGCACGACCTGTTCGGCCAGGCCGGGCTGGAGGCGGTGGACGTGGCCGACTTCCGCGAGATCACCCGGCCGCCGCCGGACTGGGCACGGCGGGTCGAGGCGGTGGAGCGCGAACTGCACCGCCGGTACGGCCACCGGCCCGAGCTGGTGACCGCCGACGAGCAGAGCCGCCGGATCGGCCGCCTGCTGAGCTCCGGCCAGCTCACCTCCCAGGCCATCACGTTGTTGCCGTGATCTTGCGCCGGGGGGAGCAGTTGCTGCTGTGTCACCGTTCGCCGGGCCGGGGCTGGTTTCCGGATGTGTGGGACTTCCCCGGTGGTCACGTCGCGCTGGCGGGGGACCGTGTCGGACCTGCAGCCAGCAGAGCACGACGCCATCGGCTGGTTCGAAGAGGGGCAGCTTGACGGGCTCAGGTTCGCTGACTCTTCTTACCTGCCGTTGCTTCGCTTACCTGCCGTTGCTTCGCCGCCTTCTGACCGTGTGAGCCGGAAAGCGTCAGCTGCCGCATCTCACCTGCCTCACCCGCCCCCGCCATCCGCCGCCGGCCGGATTGTGGGTCAAAACCCCCCCGATAAGGGCAGCAACGACCCACGATGATGACAACAGGTTCGGATCGGGGCGGCGAAGGGAATCACCCGGGCGGTTGCCGCGGCGCTCGGCGCGGCAACCGCTGCTCGATTCGGCACCGGACAGACACAGATCAATCAGCAGAACGAGAAGTGGTATCACCGGCGCGGGAAGCGCCGCGCCCTCCACGTGGCATCACAACGGACCTCCTACGTTCGCGCCCTCTAGCCGCAGTAATCGAGCTGGCGAAGTCGGCTTCTAAAACTGCCGGAAGCGCCGTGTCCCGATTGTGTTCAGGCCTGTTTTCAGATATTATGTTCACATAGATCCGACAGCCTGAATTCAAGATCAATTACCTGAACGGGCGGTGGTGCATGGCTCCGGAACCGGCTCACGGGCCAGGGCGGGACGAGGACCCCGCCCGGCGCGCCCCCGGGCCGGCCGGGGAGGCTGAGTTCCCCGCCGCCACCGCCGACTGGCTCGACGATGCCCGATGGGCCGCGATCGTGGCCGTCGGCGATGACGAGGAGGAGCCGGCCGATCCGGACCTGGAGGACCCGCCGGACTGGGGCGAGCTGGACACGGCGGTCGCCGAGGCCAGGGAGATCACCGCGGCCGAGGCCCGGGACAGCGCGGACGCGGCGCGGCGGGTGTTCTTCGGCGGGTGGGGGGCGGTCGGCGCGGAGCCCGGCCGGCGCGGGCCGGGGCAGCCCGGGTCGGCGGCGTCGT
>JASHTQ010000713.1 GCA_030040475.1 Streptosporangiaceae bacterium | reverse complement strand
AGGATCGCGGCGGCCTCGGTGGCGGTGGTGGCCTCGTTGAGCTCTTCCACCGCGGCCAGGAACACCCACTTCTTGTAGGAGAAGTACCTGAAGATCGTGCCGAGCCCGGTGCCGATCACGCTGGCCGCGTTGTACGCGAGCGCCGACTTGTAGTCGAGCCCGTAGGTGGTGACCGCGATGACGATCTCGGCGATCGCCAGGCCGACGACGTTCAGCGCGACGAACAGGATCCCCTCGCGCAGCAGCGCCTGGTTGACCCGGTGCCTGAAGGTCCAGAACCTGCTGCCCAGGTAGGTGACCACGGTGGCGACGGTGATCGAGATCGCCTTGGCGGACAGCGGCCCGATGCCGGCCTCGCTGTGCAGGTACGCCGCGCCGCCCAGGTCGATGACCGCGCCGATCGCGCCGACCACGCCGAACTTCGCCAGCTCGGGGACCAGGTGGGCATACTGCCGTCGGAGGCTGACCATCACGGCCGTCACGGACATACCGGGCAGATCCTTTCGGGCACGGTGTCAGGCGGCCCGCGCAATCCCCCGAAGGCAGGCGCCTGCTAGAAAGACCTGCCCATGCTACCGGCCATGGTTGAGTACCGCCTGCACCTTCCCTCGCAAGACGGTGTGAAACGCAGCACGCTCGCGCCCCGGCACGATCAGCCTGCCAGCGACGTCTCCCGCCCGGTGCGCGCCAGCGCGTGCCAGCCGAGATAGACCAGCGCCGTGATCACGAACCCGACCTCGAACGTCAGGTCACCCACGGACGGCACGTGCGTGGGCACCGGCCCGATGTACTCGGTCTGGTTGGAGAACAGCCCGATCGAGACGCCCATCCCGACCAGCATCGCGACCGGCCCGGCCCAGTTGCTCCACTTGGTGGAGAACAGCAGCGACTCGTCCGGGTTGCGCCGCAGCCACAGGTCGCAGAAGTAGACGGCGAGCCACGGGGCGATCCAGTACGCGATGATCAGCAGGAAGTTCTCGTACTTGGAGCCCGCGTTGCTCAGCGCGCTCCAGGCCAGGAAGAACCCGATCGTGCCGAACCCGAGCGCCACGATCGCCCGCCGCATCGACAGCGGCAGCTTGATGCCGATCGCGGTGAACGACAGCGCGCCTGAGTAGATGTTGAGCACGTTCGCCGAGACGGCGCCGAGCGCGATCGCCAGCAGCGTCAGGTCGGCAAGCGGGGTGGCGAGCAGCGAGGTCATGCCGCCGGGGCCGGCCAGCGCGTTGTTCGCGCCGACCGCGGTGCCGACGGCCGCGCCGACGATCTCGAGCACCGCGCAGGAGATGAAGAGCCCGGTCCCGGACCACCAGGCGATGGCGGCCTTGCTCGCGTCCGGCTTGAAGTACCTGGTGTAGTCCGACGCGTACGGGTTCCAGCCGACCGCGTACCCGAACGACGCCCCGAACGCCAGCAGGAACGCGCCGGGGATGGTCGAGTGGTGCGCGCCCGGATGGGCCTTGGTCAAGATGACGATCGAGGCGATCACGAAGATGACGGTGAGGATCGGGAACGCGTACCGCTCGAACAGGTGCACCAGGTTGTAGCCGAAGAACGCGACCGCGACCTGCACGAGCACGATGATGAGCAGGCAGACCACCTGCGGCATGTGGGTCAGCACGTTCAGCGCGAGCGCGCCGCTGACGCTGTTCACCGCGAACCAGCCGATGCCCGCGGTCACCGAGTTCAGCCCGGCAGGCAGCGCGTTGCCCCAGTAGCCGAAGCCGAACCGGCTCAGCACCATCTGCGGCACCCCGTACTTCGGGCCGCGCAGCGACAGGAAGCCCTGGGTGACGCCGCCGATCGCGCTGCCCAGGAGCATGGCAAGCGCCGCCGACCAGAAGCCCATGCCGAACCCCGCCACCGCGAGCACGCCGACGAAGATCGTCGCGAACTCCATGTTCGGCGAGGTCCACGTCCAGAACAGCTGCAGCGGCCGGCCGTGCCGCTCGTTCAGCGGGATGAACTCCGCGCCGCCCGGCTCGACGGTCATCACCTGCGTGCCGTAGCTGCCCTCGCGGACGACGACGCCCGCTTCCTCGCCGTGCGTTATGTCCTGATCGCGAGTTGCCATCTGTTTCCGCCCCTCCGCCCGACCGTGTTCATCTGGCATTTACCCAGATAAATGTGACACGAAAGACCGGCTCGTGTTACGGAAGCAAGATCTTTTTTATTCAGAACGAGAGGTGGTGCGCGGCCCGGGGCCGCCTGCGTCGCCCGCGGTCACGTAGGGTACGGTGCGTGACCGATCCCGCGGCTCCGTCAGTAGGCATGGTTGGCGGCGGCCAGCTGGCCCGGATGACCGCCCAGGCTGCCATCGGACTGGGCGTCGGCTTCCGGGTCCTCGCCGGTTCGCCGTCCGACAGCGCCGCGCAGGTGGCGGCCGGAACCCGGCTCGGCGACTACCGGTCGCTGGCCGACCTGCGTGACTTCGCGGCCGGATGCGACGTGCTCACGTTCGACCACGAGCACGTCCCGACCGCCCACCTGGCCGTGCTCGAGGAGGCCGGCGTCCAGGTCAGGCCGGGTCCCGCGGCGCTGCGCCTGACCCAGGACAAGCGTGCCATGCGGGATCGGCTGACCGCCCTCGGCGTCGCCTGCCCGAGGTTCGCGCCGGTGCAAAGCCTCGCGGACGTGCAGGACTTCGCCGCGGGCAGCTGGCCGGTGGTGCTCAAGGCGGTCAGCGGCGGCTACGACGGCAAGGGCGTCTGGGTCTGCGAGTCTCCCGCCGACGCGGCGGAGGTCCTCGCGCACGGCGCTCTGCTAGCAGCGGGAGGGGGTCTGCTGGCCGAGGAGTACGTCGCGTTCGAGCGCGAGCTCGCGGTGCTGGCCGCCCGCTCCCCGCACCGCCAGGGCGCGGTGTACCCGGTCGTGCAGACGGTCCAGCGGGACGGCATCTGCCGGGAGGTGATAGCGCCCGCGCCGGGCCTGTCGCCCGGCCGCGCCGCCGCCGCGCACGAGCTTGCGCTGGGCATCGCCGCCGAGCTCGGCGTGATCGGCCTGCTCGCGGTCGAGCTGTTCGAGACCGCGAACGGCCTGCTCGTCAACGAGCTCGCCATGCGCCCGCACAACTGCGGCCACTGGACCATCGACGGAGCCCGCACCTCCCAGTTCGAGCAGCACCTGCGGGCGGTGCTCGACCTGCCGCTCGGCTCCCCGTCCCCGGTCGCCCCGGTCACCGTGATGGTCAACGTCCTGGGCGGCGACGGCGCGGACGTCTATCCCAGGTACGTGCACGTGCTGGCCGCCGACCCGGCCGTCAGGCTGCACATGTACGGCAAGCAGCCGCGCCCGGGCCGCAAGATCGGCCACGTCACGCTGACCGGCACCGACCCTGGCGAGCTAGCCGACCGCGCCCGCCGCGCCGCCAGCTACCTCCGCTGGGGAACCGAGGACGGCGAATGACCCCACCTGCCGCCACCCCCAACGCTTCAGTCTCTCCAGTCACATCCGCACCTCAGGCTGGATTGGTCTCTCCTGCACCTCTCGTCGGGATCGTGATGGGCAGCGACTCCGACTGGCCGGTGATGCGGGCGGCGGCGCAGGCCCTCGACGAGTTCGCCGTTCCCTATGAGGCGGACGTGGTCTCCGCGCACCGGATGCCGCGCGAGATGATCGAGTACGGCTCGTCGGCGGCGGGACGCGGCCTGCGGGTGATCATCGCCGGCGCCGGCGGCGCGGCGCACCTGCCCGGCATGCTCGCGTCGGTCACGCCACTGCC
>JASHTQ010000712.1 GCA_030040475.1 Streptosporangiaceae bacterium | reverse complement strand
GGCCTGGTCCTCGCGCTCGTCGACTGTTTCGCCTTCGCCGACCACGACGGCCAGCGCCTCACCCGGCTGCCCGGCTTGACCGTCGACCGCGCCACGGTCAGGTTCAACGACGGCAAGCCCGACCCCTGGGGCAACTTCTGGGCCGGCACGATGGCCCTGGCCGAGCAGGGCGGCCCGCCCTGCTCGCTCTACCGGCTGACCCCCGGCGGCGAGGTCACCGAGCTCGTCCACGGCGTCGCCCTGTCCAACGGACTGGACTGGTCCGATGACCGCAGGCTGTTCTACTACGCGGACAGCTACGCCGGGGGAGTGGACCTGTTCGACACCGACCCGGACACCGGCGTCCTGTCCAACCGCCGGCAATTCGTCGGGATCGGGGACGGCCTGCCCGACGGCCTGACCCTGGACTGCGAGGGCTGCCTCTGGCTAGCCGTCTGGGGCACCGGCGAGCTGCGCCGCTACACCCCGTCCGGCCACCTCGACACCGTCGTCCGCCTCCCCGCCAGCCAGGTCACCTGCGCCGCGTTCGGCGGCCCCGACCTGGGCACCCTCTACATCACCACCGCCCGCGAGAACTTCGCCGAGTCCGACCGCCAGCAGCAACCCCACGCCGGCGACATCTTCGCCTGCACCCCCGGCGTCGGAGGCCGCCCCCCATTCCTCTTCAACCGCTGACCCGCCGTGGCAGCTCCAGCAGCCCCTTCAACAACGTCAGTCTCGTAAATAGCACATCTGTACGATTTAGCTAGGATTTCCGGGGAAGATTCGGGCTTATGGGAAAAAAGGTGGTGCTATAGCACACCTAATCTTCCCCGAAGCCCGAAAACTCCCCGATAATTCCGGGCGAGCCTCAGCCTGCGGGGCACCCAGGCCCCTCCGGTCTCGCGAAGATCACCCGTAACATTCCGGGCGGGTACAGCGTCGCGTTCGGCCCGCCGGTGGCGACTTGGGTGGCGCCGACCCGCTAGCATCGCACCCCGTGATATCAGAACAGCCCGCCAGGCCGAGCCTGGCCATCCTCCTCGACAGTTACCGTCCGGATGACGACGCCGAGATCGCCGACCTCAAGCGGGTGCGCGCCCTCGCCGACGAGGCCGACGACCCGTGGCGGCGCGACATCCCGCTGCACGTCACCGCGTCCGCGCTGATCGTGCACCCGCCCACCGCCCGGGTCCTGCTCCGCTGGCACGAGCGGCAGCAGGCCTGGCTGCAGGTCGGCGGCCACGGCGACCCGGGAGAGACCGACCCGCTCGCGATCGCGATCAGGGAGGCGGTAGAGGAGACCGGCCTAGCCGACCTGGCACCCTGGCCAGATGCCGAGATCCGCCATCTTGTCATCGTGGGCGTTCCCGCGGGCAAGGGTGAACCCGCCCACGAGCACGCCGACATCCGGTACATCATGGCAACCCAAACCCCGGACGTGGCCCGCGAAGAGAACGCGAACGCCCCGCTGCGCTGGCTCTCCATGGCCGACGCGTACGAGGCCACGTCGCAGCCCAACCTCAGGGAAACCTTGTCCAGAGCCGAACGCCTGCTGGCGCGCTGAGCACGGTCTGCCGCTACTTCAGGTCGAACGCGTACAGGTTCCCGGCGTTGACGTAGAGGACGCCGTCGGCGATTGCCGGCGAAGACTTGACCGTCTCGCCGGGACCCGCGCTGCTGAGGTCGTAGCTCCACAGCTTCTTGCCGCTGGCGGCGTTCAGCGCGTACACCGTCTCCTGGCTGTTGGCACCGATGTAGACCACGCCGTTCGCGACCGCAGGGGAGGACACCAGCCCGGTACCTATCGGGTACGTCCAGCGGACCGAACCGGTCGCCGCGTTGAGGGCATACAGGTCGCCGTTCGTCGAACCGGTGTACAGGACGCCATTGGCCACCGCGGGCGAGGACCCGGTCCCGCCAATGCTGGCGCTCCACAACTTGGTGCCGGTGTTGGCGCTCAGCGCCAGGACGGTGTCGCTGTCGTCGGTCACGTACACGATGCCGTTCGCCACCGCGGGCGCGGACTCGATGGTGTGCAGGTTGGCGTAGCTCCACATCAGCGTCCCCGTCCCGGCGTCAAGCGCGACGACGTTGCCGCCGGCGCTCAGGTAGACCAGGCCGTTCGCGACCGCCGGGGAGGTCTCGTCCGACGGATCGGTCCGGTAGCTCCACATCTGGGCGCCCGACGAGGCGTTCAGCGCATAGTAAAGACCGTCGCTGGAGCCGAAGTACACCGCGCCTCCTGCGACCGTTGCCGAGGTGAATGTGCCGGAGCCGGGCTCCTGCGAGGTGCTGAAGCTCCACTCCTGCGCACGGGTGGCGAGCTTGTAGGCGTAGAAGACCGAGCCGGCCGAGCCGACGTACAGCGAGCCGCCGGAGATCGTGGGCGTCGTGTCCGAGGGCGGGCTCTGCTCCGCTACGTTCGCGCTCGGCTCGTACGGACTCCACCTCGAGGGCGCACAGCCACCGGCATGAGTGGCGACCACATCCGTGAGCCCGGCAAGAAGCGACTCGGGTGTCACGTAAACCTCGCCGTCCTCCACCACGGGAGAGGTTGTGCTGACCGTCCCCTCGGGACCGCAATGCCACTTCAGTCCCAGCTGGTGAGCGTCGCCCGGGCTGAGTTCGTTCTCCGCGGTATCGTCGCCGTTCTGGCTGGCCTGGTAGTGGAACTGCGGCCAGTTTAGCCCGTCGGCCGGGACGGAGAAGGAGTCCGAGGCGGTTCGCTTGCTCGTCCAGCCCCTGGCCATGATCTTGTACTTGCTACCTGGCGTCACCGACACCGGCACGTCGATGGTCACCGGCCCGAACCGCCCCGCGCGCGTCGCGCGGGTAATGTCCAGCCTGGCGGAACCGAAGAAGACGCTCACCTTCTCGCTTGCCCCGAACCCGCTGCCGCTCACCCGCACCGCCGCCGTAGCCG
The DNA here is from genome assembly GCA_030040475.1 of Streptosporangiaceae bacterium. The sequence continues at coordinate 1,866 of JASHTQ010000712.1, read as the reverse complement.
TCCCCGAAGAACGCGACAGCGAGATCCCCGCATGCACGGTGGCCTGAATCCGGCCCCCGGTCAAGATCCCGGCGTTCGCGCTCACCGCGGGGACGCACAGCGCCACAGCGACCGCGCCGGGTAGCCACCAGCGAAAAAGTCGGGAACGAGTCGACGCGATCTCCTCCAGGCGGGTCCCGCACCAACAGCCGAATCTACGTCAGCTGCCCGTCCCGCGAAGAGTAGTCATCCGGATCGAGACCCGGCTGTAGGAGGACGGGATGGGAGCGTCGAAGAGCTTGATCCAGGCCGGCATGCTGGACTCTTTTACCTCAACCTGAACCTGGGAGTACCCCGTAGGGTCCTGGCTATCCTTGATGGCCGTCTCGTATACGAACGAAGACGCGATGACGCCCAGGCTTGCCGCGCTGTCGGCGATGGCCTCCTTGAAAACCGGGGCATCCACCAGCCGGGCGGAGGCGATGATCGCATCGCCGGAAACGCCCATGGTGTCACTGACGACGGGTCCCACGCAGACAGCGACCCTGAGCTGAATCCGGGCGGATGCATGATGTGTGCCGTTGTGCCGCTCGACCGCGCAGGGCAGCTCCTTGACTAGTTGTGCGATGACGTTCGCCGTCGGAATGCTCGGCGGCATAACTATCAGAATGCCGTCACCGCGGTCGTCCCACGTCCACCCACCAGGTATGCCCCGCAGCGCCGCGTGTGTCATGTTGAAGAGCGCTTCACGAATGATGAGACGGTCCGCGCCGGTACGTGCGCGAGCGCCGAAGGCCACGACGTCGCTCAGGACCACCGTGCAGTTTTCGCCATCAAGTTGACTATGAAGCCCCGTGTGCGGCGCGCTAAGGTCGCTACCGGGCAGGCGAGCCGTGGTCACCGCCGTGGCAGGTTTGATTCGCCGACTGCCAGAACCCTGGCCTTGCCGCGTCGCTCCAGGTTCTCTCGGATGAGCCTGGAGTCTTGGTCCGCGACCGAGCCTGCTGGGGCGTACCGTATTACGCTTCTGGGCTTCGGTCTGGGCGGCTTTGACATCATCGACGCGTGCTACCTCGAACTTCCATCTGACCATCACTGAGCCGACCGAGAGCGTCAGGCTGCTCATCAAGTCAGCACGGTAAACGCGACTGCGGGGTGTGGAATCGTTCCCCGGCGGGCACCAGTTGTCATCCGGTTCGGGCAGTCCGGTTGGTACGTACACTCCGCCTCCTTCCCGTTATCAGGCGCTAGCGCCGATGCCGAGGCTGGAGGAGTTCACGGAGAATCCAGTCGTGCTGACGTGCCGGGCGGCGGCCTTGCCCGTTATCAATATCTCCCGTACCACCTGATGACTCCAGGAATTCAGTCAGCATTGGCCCCCACCGACCCATAGTCAAACCATTCTTACTGCCAGAATAGCACCGTGAAACGCCACCTTCCAGAAACGAAGGTCACAGCTTGTGATACGGCAACTTGACAGCTTGCAAAATGATGGTTTGCAAGTTTAGAGTAACCTTGCAATGAAAGGCCGTTATCGCAGCTAAGGGAGGCGCCCTCATCGCCACGAGCCGCTGAGGGAAGCTATACTGACAGCTCACATGATGCAACCTAGCAGGTGCAAACGTTCATCAGGTTTGCCCGAACCAGGGGAAGCGACGCCTCGCCATGGCAGGTGACCAGGGACCTGTGGTCCAGAGCGCCCTCCTGCGTACCGAACTGGTCCGCCTCCGAAAGGAGCGCGAGCTTACCCAGGAGCGGGTCGCCGGCGACCTGGAGTGGTCGCCCTCCAAGCTGATCAGGGTAGAGGGCGGGCGCAGCATGATCACCAAGGTGGATCTTGATGCACTGCTGTCAGAGTACGGCGTGACTTCAGAGAGCCATCGGGAT
>JASHTQ010000711.1 GCA_030040475.1 Streptosporangiaceae bacterium | reverse complement strand
GGTTCGTGATTGCTGAAGCCGAGGTGCTAGGTGGCGCTGGGAGTGGTCCGCGACCTGCGGTCCCCGCGGTCGCTTGCCGACCCCGGCGAGGCGGCGGCCTATCAGGAGCACCTGATGGCCGAGTACGTGCTGGCCCGGCTCGCCCACGGCGTGACCGACGGCACGATCCGCGGCGAGATCACCGCGGTGGAGCAGTTCCTGGAGCATGCGTGCGTGTTCGCCTGGGAGATCGAGCCTGCGCATGCTGACCGGTTCCTGGGCCAGGCGCAGCGGCACCAGGCACCGCAGACCCGGCGAGGCAAGGCCGGGGCGGTCGACTTGTTCTTCCGGTTCCTGGAGGCCCGCTACCGGGGCGAGATCTGTGAGCTGACCGGCCGGGTGATCACCTCGCCGATCGATGCGTGCAACCGGCCCCGCCACTCGGGTGACTTCCACGTCCGGGTCCCGCCGTCCCCGCAGGCGCTGGCGGCGTTCTTCGCGGCCTGGCGGGGCGAGCTGCCCGCGGCGCGCAAGTGGCTGGCCGCGGCCCGGCATTACGCGATGGCCCGGCTGGCCGCCGAGACCGGGCTGCGGCTGGCCGAGCTGTGCGGGCTGCGGCTGGAGGACCTGCACTTCGGCCACGGCCCGCTGGGCAAGGTCCACGTCCGGCTGGGCAAGGGCTCGCGCGGCTCGGGGCCGCGGGAGCGGATGGTGCCGATGCTCGGGGCTGCCCGGCCGCTGCTGATCTGGTGGGTCCAGGACGTCCGCGGCCAGTTCCGCGACGAGTGGGAGCTGCCGCGGGCGGCGCTGTTCCCGTCCGAGCGGGGCGGGCCGATCGGCGGGGACACCTTCGCCGCCGCGCTGGGCCAGGCCGCGGCGGCGCACCTGCGCGGCCCGGTCACCAAGCTGACCCCGCACGTGCTCCGGCATGCGTGCGCGTCGCGGTTGTATGGCGAGGGCATCGGCCTGGCCGCGATCCAGCAGCTGCTGGGCCACCGGTGGCTGTCCACCACGGTCCGGTACGTGCACGTCGCCGACGAGGCCATCGAGAACGCCTACCAGCAGGCGGCCGAGCGGGCCGCCGCCCGGTTCAAGGAGTAGGGACATGCAGTGGAACCTGCGGCTGGCCGCCGCCCAGCGCGGCATCTGGCGGTCCTCGGACCTGCGGCGGCTGCTGGCCGAGGCCGGGCTGGAGATCTCCGCCGGGAAGATGTCGCACCTGTGGTCCGGGCGGCCGATCTCGGTCCGCCTCGATGACCTGGACATCATCTGCGCCGTGCTCGGCTGCGAACCCGGCGACCTGCTCATCCGCGACCCGGCCGCGGCCAGGGCCGACCAGGAGGCGCCCGCAGTGGCCGCGGCGCAGGCCTCACCGGCGATCCGGCCGTCGCGGCGGGACGGCCGGCCGCTGCCGCCGGTATGACCGCGCCCAGGCGGCCGGTGATCACCTGCACCGCCTGCGGGAGCACCGGGCCGGGCCGCCGCAAGGCCGGATTGTGCCAGCGCTGCTATGCCCGCGCCTGGCGGAAGGCACGGCCGTGTGCCAGCTGCGGGCAGCACCGCCCGCACCTGGCCGCGGGGCTGTGCGCCCGCTGCTACCGGCTGTCGCGGACCCGGCTGGTCCTTTGCCCCGGCTGCGGCGAACAGCGCCCGGTCTCGATGGGCGACCGGTGCGAACGCTGCAAGAAGCGGTCGGCGGCGCGCGCCGGGGCGTGCGCCGATTGCGGGAAGCAGGTCGCGCGGCTGTGGTCGGGCCGCTGCCGCAGCTGCGACGCGAAATCCCGCGAAGTCACCGGCGCCTGCCGCGACTGCGGGGACCTGACCCGGCTGACCAGCGGGCTGTGCAAGGCGTGCCGGCTGTTCCGCTGGGCCCACCCGGCCGGGACCTGCCCCTGGTGCGGGCGGCAGCAGCCGATCGGCAAGGCCGGGGCATGCCGGTCCTGCCAGCTCGCGGCCCGGGCCGCCCGGGCCCTGGGGAAGCGAGCCCGGGCCGGTCGGCCCCGGGTCGTGCTGCCTCCGCCGACCCGGACCCGCGAGATCACTGGCGCCTGCCGCGATTGCGGGGACCTGACCTGGCTGTCCGGCGGGCTGTGCGGAGCCTGCCGCGGATTCCGGCGGTCCCACCCGGCCAGGACCTGCCCCTGGTGCGGGCGGCAGCAGCCGATCGGCGCGGCCGGGGCATGCCGGTCCTGCCAGCTCGCAGCCCGGGCCATCCGCAAGCGAGCCCGTGATGCGCCCCGGCCCCGGCCGGAGCCCCGGCCCGCCGTGCCGCCGCCCCTGGACGCGCTGGCGGGCTACGGGCAGGCCCGCGGCTGGGCTCCGCACACGCTGCGCCAGGCCTGGCACGCCGTGACCGCCGTACTGGCCAGCCGCGCCGAACTCGGCCAGCCACCGTGGGAGGCGATCAGGCTCCGGCGGTTCCTGAACGAGCGCAACCTGGTGGCGCTGCGGGCCGTGGAGTTCCTCACCGGCCAGGGCCTGGCCCGGCCCAGCCCGCAGGCCGCCTTCGAGCGGTGGCTGGAGGCCCGGCTTGCGGCGCTGCCCGCGCCGGTCGCGGCCGAGGTCCGCACCTGGGCCGAGGCGCTGCAAGGCCACGGTCCCCGTGCCGGGCCCGCCCGGCAGGACCGCACCATCCAGGGCTACCTGCGCATCCTGCAGGCCCCGCTGGCCAGCTGGTCGGCCCGGTACGAGTCGCTGCGGCAGGTCACCACCGACGACCTGACCGCCCAGCTCGCCGCGCTGACCGGGGCGACCCGGCTGCTGGCCCTGTCGGCGATGCGGTCGCTGTTCAGCACGCTCAAGGCCCGCCGGGTGCTGTTCACCAACCCGGCCGCGCCGCTGACCGGCCGCAGAATCCAGCCGCCGCCCGTCCTGCCCCTCGATGACGGCCTGCGCGCAGGCCTGCTCGGCCGCCTGCACGACCCTGCCGGGCAGCTCATCGTGCTGCTGGCCGGAGTGCACGCGCTGCGCCCGGCCGACATCTGCGCCCTGACGCTGGACGACGTCAACCTCGCCGCGGGCAACCTGCTCGCCGGCGGCCGCGTCCGGCCGCTGGACCGGCTCACCGCCGCGCACCTGCGCGCCTGGCTGCAAGCCCGGCACGCCCGCTGGCCCGCGACCGCCAACCCGCACCTGCTGATCAACCGGAGCACCGGTGGCGGTCTCGAGCCGGTCCACCGCGGCTACATCCACGCCGCGGTGCATGGGCTGGGTATCACCGCGCAGGACCTTCGTGCCGACCGGTTCCACGACGAAGCCCAGGCCAGCGGGGGTGACCCGCTGCGGCTTGCCCGCCTGTTCGGACTCAGCGACGGCGCCGCCATCCGGTACTGCGCCGAGCTCAGCCGCATCGATGACACCGAGCCGCCACCTGCCTGACCGTGCGCCCGCCTCTCCGGGCCAGGAACCCGACAGGCACCACAAGCGGCCGGGCCCGTGAGCCGGCTCCTCTGGCCCTGGCCGCGCCGCGGCTATGCGAGTATCGGTGTGTTCCCGGCGGTAAGGAGGACGCCCGTCGTGGCCAGGGCGCAGGTCAACGGCACCGGCCAGGTGATCCGGCTGCGCCGCCGCGGGTTCTGGCTCGAGTACGCGAGCATGGCCTGGATGACCGCGGAGGCCGCCGTTGCGATCACCGCCGGCGTGATCGCCTCCTCCGTCGCCCTGGTCGGGTTCGGCCTGGACTCGGTGATCGAGTTCGCCGCCGCGGCCGTCGTCGTCTGGCAGCTGCACGGCGAGGGCCAGGACCGGGACCGGGAAACCCGCGCGGTGCGGCTGATCGGCGTCACCTTCTTCGCGCTCGCGGCCTACCTGACCGTCCAGGGCATCCGCGACCTGGCCGGGCATGCCCGCCCGCAGCAGTCCATCCCCGGGCTCGCCGTGGCTGCGGCCGCCTTGATCGTGATGCCGCTGCTGGCCGCGGCCAAGCGCCGCACCGGCCGTGCGCTGGACAACCAGACGCTGATCGCCGACTCGGCCGAAAGCGCGTTCTGCGCACTGACCTCGGCGGCCGCCCTGCTCGGCGTCGGCCTGAACGCCTGGCTCAGATGGTGGTGGGCCGACCCCGCCGCAGCCCTGATCATCGCCGCCCTGGCCGTCAAGGAGGGCGTGGAAGCCTGGGCAGACACCGGCTGACCACCCGACGGGCGACCAACAGGCCCGCAATCCGCTGACCGGACCGCCGAGTTCAGCGAACTCACCGCCGTCAGACGTCAAACCGGGCTTCAGAAATGCTGAACTCTCGGAGATCCCGCTGTAATGCGCGGCGTGCTTGTACGGCGGGTCCAGGTGCAGGATGTAGACATCGCCGCGCTCGAAGTACTGGTCCGGAATCGGTGCTCTACGGCTCATGCCCGCCGTCCCGGCACCCGAGCCGCCGCCTTAGGCAGCTCAGGCGATACCTGCATGCCTTGCGCAGAAGGCATGCTCAGCTGCTGATCATCCACAGAGACTCCTCTAAGCGGACGCCTGATATTAGCGTCACTGTTAGCTCTTATATTAGAGCATAAATTAGAGGAGGCGGCTGGCCTAAGTGCGCGTGCGCTAGGGCAGAATCAGCACTAGCGTTAGAGCTGAAACCAGCGAAGTCAGCAAAGGAGCATGATGGCCAGGGACTGGGCCGCTGTCGCCCAGGTGATGAAGTCACGGCTCGCCGAGCTCGACATGACCCAGGCTGAGCTGATCCAACGATCGCATCTGGCCCCCATGACGATCCGCGAGTTGCTCTTCAACAGCGCTCAGCGCCGCCGCAGCGACCAGACCCTCGCCGCGGTGTCCGAAGCACTTGCCTGGCCGCCCGATTACCTGCGCGCTGTCGCGGAGGGCCGAGACCCAGAGGATCCCGACGCTGCCGACCCCGTGCTATCCGAACTGGCCTCTCTGAAAGAGACAGTTACCGCGATCAGTTCCCGGCTCGACGCCATCGAGCAGCAGCTAGCTGACGGCGCCGGATAACCATAAGCCGGTCGATCCTCCGATCTGCTACGGCTACCACACTGCGTAGCTCGTGGATTGCAGCGCAGGGCTCCGCACCAGGACGGGCGCCGTCGTCCTGGCGGGCTGATTTCAGAACCTGACCGGAGGCCATACCTCTATGAAACGACTTTTACGACTGCGGCGTCGGTTAGAGGTGGCGTCCGATTGGCGTCCTAGCCGACGTCAAATAGGCGTCGTAACGCGATCGGTTGCGGGTACCGTGGTAGTCATGAGCGAGCTGCAGACAGCCACTGCCAACGCGGCGCTGAGGGCAGTGCGGGAAAGTCTCAGGCTGAGCCAGGAGGAGCTGGCCCGAGCGATCAGGGCGGCAGGAGAACGGCTCGGCGAGCCGAACGACTGCACCAAGCGGCTAGTTCAGCGATGGGAGAGCGGGCTGGTGAGCACTCCGCGCGGCAACTACGCGAGGGCGCTGGAATACGTCACCGGTATTCCGGTCGAGAACCTCGGATTCGACGGTGCCGACGAGCGCTACGGCATGAGCCGTCGCCAGGCGATGGGTGTGGCCGCGGCGGCTGCAGCGGTTATCCCGATCACCGAGGCCAAGGCCCGGGGGCCGCTCAGCGGGATCTGGCTGTCGAAGTACGAATACCCCTCCAGCAGCAGAGGGAAGCGGTACACCGGAGCACACTACGTGCTGCTCATCCACCGCGGCAGCAAGGTCCAGGCCCGCTCGATCGGCAGTCCCAGCAAGCTGCTGATAGACCTGACCGCCGAGGGAAACGTGCTGACCGGGACATGGCGGGAAGAAACCGACCCGGACGGCTACTACCGAGGTGCGACCTACCACGGCGCGATCCAGCTCACCGCCGGGCCCTCTGGTCACCGGATGAAGGGCCAGTGGGCCGGGTTCGGCAAGGACGGCGAAGTCAACACAGGGCCCTGGACGCTGGACCTAGTCTCATCAGACACGGGCGCGGAAGCGATCGAGAAGTTCAGCAGGCCACCCGAGTAATCCGGTCCATGACAAGACTCCCGGTTGTTGCCGCAATCGTTACCAGTCACCTTGGCGTCCTCATGGCCAGGCGCAACGACGGTAGGCCTCCCTGGACGTTCATCGCCGGGGAAATCGAGCCTGGAGAGAGACCCGCTGACGCGGCGATCCGGGAGGTTGAGGAGGAAACTGGCCTGCGGGTCCAGTCAGGCGACGTTATCGGCCGTCGGATCCATCCCCAGACCGGTCGCGAGATGATTTACGTGGCGGCCTGGCCAGTCCACGGGACCGATGTGTTTGTCGGCGACGAGGAAGATCTGGCCGAGGTGCGCTGGGTCAGCGTGGCACAAGCGGACGAGTTGATGGCTGGCACGATCTTCGAGCCCGTCCGCACCCACCTGGAGAAGCTCTAGGAGCGGCACCTGAAAGCAGACTCTCGCCGAGGCGCTCGGCAGCGAGTTCGCCATTGAGAATTCTGAGCCTTCCCGCTGCTGATTGGAGAGAAGCCATGCTCGTTATCGAGGTCCGTGACGGCGAGCTGCTCAGCACTATCGAACAGTCGGCCCGGGAACGGGGCCTGGCCAACGCCGCGATCGTGACCCTGATCGGAGCCGTGGACAGCTTCTCCCTGTCGACCATGCCCGCAGACGACGCGACTAGGGACGTCATCACCGACTACGACCTGCCGGCCGAGATGATCGCAACCGGGGAGATCGTCAATGGCTGCCCGCACATCCACGCCGTCATGGCCGTCGAAGGCGACCGGTCTATCAGCGGCCACCTGCACAAGGCGCAAATCGGCACCTGGTTCGCGCGGGCATACCTGGCTGAGAGCCCAGAACCGCCGAC
>JASHTQ010000710.1 GCA_030040475.1 Streptosporangiaceae bacterium | reverse complement strand
GGCGCGACGACCGATCTGGCCGGATTCGTGGCCGCCACCTGGATCCGCGGCGTCCAGGTCGTCCTGCTGCCCACCACGCTGCTCGGCATGGCAGACGCGGCGGTGGGCGGGAAGACCGCGATCGACATCGCCGAGGGCAAGAACCTGGTCGGCGCGTTTCACCCGCCCGCGGGCGTGCTGGCCGACCTGGCCGTGCTCGAGACCCTGCCGCGGGCGGACTACACGGCGGGCCTAGCCGAGGTGATCAAGGCGGGTTTCATCGCCGACCCGGTGATCCTGGACCTGGTGCGGGAAGATCCCGAGGGCGCCGCCATGCCGCACGGCCGCCACGCCCGCGAGCTGATCGAGCGGGCGATCCAGGTCAAGGCCGACGTGGTCTCGAGCGACCTGCGCGAAAAGGGCCTGAGGGAGATCCTGAACTACGGGCACACCCTCGGCCACGCCATCGAGCGGGTGGAGGGCTACCGGTTCCGGCACGGGGACGCGGTGGCCATCGGCATGGTCTACGCCGCGGAGGTCGGCCGGCTGGCCGGCCGGCTCGACGAAGCGACCGCCGCGATGCACCGCAGCGTGCTGGCGAGCGTGGGCCTGCCGACCGCCTACCGGACGGGCCTGTGGTCGTCGCTGCGCGAGGCCATGAGCGTGGACAAGAAGGCCCGCGGCGCCCGGCTGCGGCTGGTGGTGCTTGACGGCCTGGCCCGCCCCGGCATTCTCGACGACCCGCCCGAGTCGCTCCTGCAGCAGGCATACCGGGAGGTGTCCAAGTGATCACGCAGGTACTCGTCCTCAACGGCCCGAACCTCGGCAGGCTCGGCGTCAGGGAACCGGAAGTGTACGGCCACGCGACGTTCGACGACCTGGTCGAGCTGTGCCGCTCGACCGGCAGGAAGCTCGGCCTGCACACCGATGTCCGCCAGACCGACGACGAGCGCGAGCTGATCGGCTGGGTGCACGAGGCCGCCGATGCCAGGATGCCGATGGTGCTCAACCCGGCGGCGTTCACGCACTACTCCTACGCGCTGCGGGACGCCCTGGCGATGCGGACCGCGCCGCTCATAGAGGTACACCTGTCCAACCCCGCGGCGCGGGAGGAATTCCGGCACACGTCGGTGATCGCCGGGGTGGCGGACGGGACCGTCGCCGGATTCGGCATGATGTCCTACCAGCTGGCCCTGCAGGCGATCGCCGAGCTGATCGCCGAGGCAGGCGACCGGACCGCCGAGGCGGCCGGGCCCGCCTCTGGCTCAGCCGGGGCCGAGCCGTGATCGTCCTCGTCGGCTTCATGGGCGCAGGCAAGACCACCGTCGGGCACCTGCTGTCCGAGCGTCTCGGGCTCGCGTTCGTCGACAGCGACCTGGTCATCGAGCAGCGGGCAGGACGCTCGGTCCCGCAGATCTTCGCCGAGGACGGCGAGCCCGCCTTCCGCGAGCTCGAGCGCGAGGTCATCGCGGACCTGATCGACGGCCCGGAAGCCGTCCTTGCCCTCGGCGGCGGCGCCGCGGAACACCCGGAGACGAAGGTCCGCCTGAAGTCCGCGCAGGTCGTCTACCTGCAGGTGGGATACGCCGAGGCGCTGGGAAGGGTTGCCGGCGACCAGTACCGGCCACTGCTGCGCAGGCCCGACCTGGACTCGCTCTACCAGCGCAGGCTGGACGTCTACCACGAGGTAGCGACCCTGACCGTGGCGACCGACGGGCGCCACCCAGAGGCGGTCAGCCAGGACGTCCTGGCCAAGCTGGCCGACCTCGACTCCGCCAGCCAGTAGCACCCGTCCGCCGCCGACGCCGGTTACCCGGATGGTGTCACGCGGGTCGCTATCCGCACCGGTACAGCGCCTGAGCTCCGGTTGCGGAACCGCCGTAGGCCGACGCGGGCACCGCGGAGCAGTTCTGCTCGACCCAGGAAACGGCCGCCCCCACGGTGCCGTTCCCGCCCCCGCCGAATCCGCCGCCGCCGATCCCGCCCCGTCCGCCGGTCAGCACGTACCGCAGCTTGCCCTGCTTGACGTACTGCTCAAGCTGGGCCACGGTCGGCGCCGCATCGGTGCCGGTGAACCCGCCCATCGCCATGACCGGGATGCCACCGGTCTGCAGGATGATGCCTGACGCCTCCTGCGACCCCTGCACCGCGACCAGCCAGGCCGCCCCGTCACGGTGAGCCTTCAGGTAGGAGATCAGCTGCGTGCTGACCTCGCCGCCCAGGCCTCCGGCACCTCCGGGACCACCGGCGCCGCCGCCGAGCCGGAACCCGCCCTCGCCGGGGATCCCGTCACGGTGGCCCCCGTCGCCGAACCCTCCGTCGCCGAACCCTCCGTCGCCGAAGCCCTCGTCCCGGTCGGCCCCGCCCTGCCCGGCGGCGCCCTCTCCGCCGGTGCCCGGCCCGGACCCTGGCCGTCCGAAGCCTGATCCGCGCTCGCCGCCCGGATAATCCGGGCGCGTGCCGCCGCCGAACCCAGGGAAGCCCCCGCGGCCGCCGAACGCGCCGCCAGGCCCCCCGAACCCGCCGCCCGCGGTCGGTCCAGCGACCGGATTGGTCCCGTTGATGGTGGCGGAGAGCGGCGTGGCCGCATACGCGGCCGGCCCGGCCAGCACCGCGATCAGGCCGGCCGCGCCCGCCGGGATGAGCAGTCGGCGACCCAGAACGAGCCCGAAACGGCGGACTCGCCCGAGCACAAGGATCAGGACCGTCACCGCCGTGGCCGCAAGCACCGTCCATGACAGCCACGGATTCCAGCCCGGTGTGCGGCGCAGCAGCACGAACGCCCAGGCACCGGTGACCGCGACCGCCAGCGGCAGTACGAAGCTCCACCAGCCCGAGCGGCGGTAGGCCTGGTACAAGGTGACCGCGCCGATGCCGGTCAGGGCGGCGATCGGCGGCGCCGCCGCGCTGGTGTAGTACGAGTGCTGGATGCCCTGCTGAAAGCTGAGCACGAGGAATTCAAGCAGCAGCCAGCCGCCCCACACCAGCACGCTCGCGCGCGCGAGGTCGGTCCTGCGCCGCCGCCCGCTGAGGACGAGCGTGCCGATCAGCGCGACGACAGCGAACGGGATGAGCCAGGAGATCTGGCCGCCGAGCGTGGCGGCGAACAGCCGCCCGACGCCCGACTGGCCCCCGAAGCCCCCGAAACCACCGCCCCCGCCTCGCCCCCCGAAGCCCGCGCTCCCGGTGATGCGGCCGAAGCCGTTGTAGCCCACGGCAAGGTTCCACACCGTGTCGTTGGCGCTGCTGCCGACGTAGGGACGATCCGCCTTCGGGATGAGGTCGACGATGGTCATCCAGGACAGCGCTATCGCGGCCAGCACGACGCCCGCCGCGACCAGCCGGCCGATCCGGACGCGCCAGGTCCCCTTGGCCGCGACCAGGTACACGGCCGCGAGCGCGGGCAACGGGATAAACCCCTCAAGCATCTTGGTGTTGAACGCGAGCCCGAACGCGATCGCGCTGAGCATCAGCCAGCGGAGCGGATGCCGGTCGGATCGCAGCGACTCAAGCAGCCCCCAGGCGCCGACCGCCAGCAGCAGGGTCAGCATCGTGTCCGGATTGTCGTCCCTGTCGATCGCCACGACTACCGGGGTCAGGGTCAGTGCGAGCGCCGCGATCAGCCCGGCCGCGTGCGCGCCGCGCTCGCCGGTCAGCCCGCCGACGCTGCGCCGTACCGCCGCGTACACGACGGCGACCGCGGCCACCCCCTCGGCCGCCTGCGGCAGCAGCAGGCTCCAGCTATTGAACCCGAAGATGCGCGCCGATATCCCCATCACCCAGAAAGCGAACGGCGGCTTGTCCACGGTGATGAACGACGCCGAGTCCAGCGAGCCGTAGAAGAACGCCTTCCAGCTCTCCGTCCCGCTGAGCACGGCGGCCGCGTAGAACGAGTTCGCGTCGCCGTTACGCGACAGATCCCAGGAGTACAGGACAGCGGCCAGGATCAGCAGCGCCCACAGCGCCGGCCGCGCCCAGAGCGGATCGGACGGACGGCCGAGTACCAGCCGCCTTGGCCATCCGCGTGAGGCTCTGGCGGGACCGGCATCGGCGCTGGCTTCCCTCAGGTCAGTGGTCATGGCTGCTGCTCCGGGACGGCTGGTTCGGGATGGTCGCAGCGGCTTTGACCGTCGGCGGCACGGAAACGCAGCCGCGCCATGCCCCGCAGATCGTCCAGTGCGGTACGGACGATATCAACCTTACTGTCGGGATCTTCGACCCACACGATCGGAATCTCCGCGATGCGAAGCCCGCGCCGCTGCGCCAGCATCAGCAACTCGGTATCGAAGAACCAGCCGTCGTCTTCGACGGCCGGAAGCAGCGCCCTGATCACCTCGGTGCGGCCGGCCTTGAACCCGCACTGCGCATCGGAGAAACGAGCCGACAGGACGGCATGCAGCAGCATGTTGTAGCCGCGCGAGATGATCTCGCGCTTCAGCCCGCGGACCACGTCGGAGCCGCGCATCAGCCGGCTGCCCGTGGACAGGTCGCTGTGGCCGGACACCAGCGGAGCAACCAGCGGCAGGAACGCGTCGAGGCCGGTGGACAGGTCGGCGTCCATGTAGGCGACGACGTCGGCATTGCTGTTGCCCCAGACGTGACGCAGGGCGAATCCCCGGCCCTTGCGATCGAGATGGACGGCCCGTACCCCGCAGAGCCCGGCGCTGATTTCCCGCGCGAGCATGAAGGTCGAATCGGTGCTGCCGTTGTCGGCGATCGTGATGACGAACCGGAAGGGAAACTGAGCGCTGAGGTAGGAGTGGAGTCGGCGGACGCTTTCCGCGAGGACCTTCTCTTCGTTATAGACCGGGAGGGTCACCTCGACGAGGCTGTCACGTGCTCTCCGGCGCGGGGTGGCCGCCCGCAGCGCGGATACCGTCATGCTCGTCACCATGCGCTGCGCTGCTCAACGTAGGTTGAAGTAATTCTGCAAGCATGCTGAGAAGTCCCCTCGGCAGCCGGTTCGCTGCGCCCGCTACCCTGATCACATGCGGGTGGGAATGTCCTTGAACTACGCGGGCGGCTTCGCCGAGACCGTGGTGGAGCTAGCCGACTACGAACGTGCCGGGCTGGCCATCGTGTTCGTGCCCGAGGCCTACAGCTTCGATGCCGTCAGCCAGCTCGGCTACATTGCCGCCACGACGCAGCGCCTGGAGCTCGCCTCTGGCATCCTCCAGCTCTACTCGCGCACCCCCGCGCTGACCGCGATGACCGCGGCCGGCCTGGATTACGTGTCGGGCGGCCGGTTCACGCTGGGGATCGGGGCGTCCGGCCCGCAGGTGATCGAGGGCTGGCACGGCGTGCCGTACGACGCGCCGGTCGGCAGGACCCGCGAGATCATCGAGATCTGCCGGATGACGTGGCGGCGTGAGCCGCTGGTCTACCAGGGCAAGTACTACCAGCTGCCGCTTGCCGGGGGAACCGGCCTCGGCAAGCCGCTCAAGCTGATCAATCACCCGGTTCGTGAGCGCATCCCGATCGCCGTGGCCGCCATCGGCCCGAAGAACGTGGCGCTCGCCGCCGAGCTGGCCGAGGCCTGGGAGCCGATCTTCTACCTGCCGGAGCGGGCCGCCGCGGTGTGGGGTGACGCACTGGCCGAGGGAACCGCGAAGCGCGACCCCTCGCTCGGCCCGCTGGACGTGATCGCGGGCGCGCCGCTGGCCATCGGCGACGACGTGACCGGCCTGCGCGACCTGGCCCGGCCGCACGTGGCGCTGTACGTCGGCGGCATGGGCGCGCGGAACCGCAACTTCTACACCACGCTGGCGTCCCGGTATGGCTATGCGGCCGAGGCCAAGGCGATCCAGGATGCCTACCTGGACGGGCGCAAGGCCGAGGCAGAGGCCCTCGTGCCCGCGGAACTGCTCGAGCTGACCTCGCTGATCGGTTCCGAGGCCTATATCCGCGACCGTCTCGCCGTCTACCGTGAGGCCGGCGTCACCACCGTGAACGTCACGCCGCTGGCGTCCACTCACGAGGCCAGGGTTCGCCTCATCGAGCAGATCGGCGCCCTCGCGGCCTGATCCGGGTTTCCTCACGACCACCCTCACCGCGCGCCGCCCCGGCTGTTCTACAGTCAGGAGATGCCCGATATTCACGCCCGGCGGCGGCGAAGAGCGCAGGAGAAGATCGCCGAGGCCGGCGCGGACGCCGCCCTCGTCACCCTGGGCCCGAACGTCCGCTACCTCACCGGCCTGGCCAGCTCCAACGCCGCGCTGCTGCTGCCCGCCGACGGCACGGCGGTGCTGGCCACCGACTCACGGTACGCGCTGGCCGCCGAGCGGGACTGCCCCGACCTCGAGCTGCTTGTCGAGCGGTTCACTGAGCCCCGGCTGGCTACGGAGATGACCAGCCGCGGGATGCGCACGGTGGCCTTCGAGGCGCACGAGATGTCGGTCGAGCGCCACGCGGAGCTCGCGGCCAAGGCGAACGGGGTGAACCTCGTGCCGTTCGGCAGGAAAATAGAGGAGCTACGGACGGTCAAGGATCCGTCCGAGCTTGAGCTGCTCGCGACCGCGTGCCGGATCAGCTGCCAGGCCCTTGCCGACGTGTTCGTGCTGGTCAGGCCCGGCATGACCGAACGCGGACTGGCGACGGCGCTGGATACGCGGATGGCCCAGCTCGGCGCGGAGCGCCCGGCCTTCGACACGATCGTGGCCAGCGGCCCGAACGGCGCCCTGCCGCACCACTCGCCGACCGACCGGCCGCTGCGCCGAGGCGACCTGATCACGATGGACTTCGGCGCCCTGTACGGCGGCTACCACGCGGACATGACCCGTACGGTCGCGCTCGGCGAGCCGGCCGGCTGGCAGCGGGAGATCTACGAGCTCGTCGCGGCCGCGCAGCGATCCGGCATCGATGCCGCCCGGCCCGGCGCGAACCTCGGCGACGTGGACGCGGCCGCCAGGGACCTGATCCGCGATGCCGGGCACGGCGAGCACTTCGGCCACGGTCTCGGCCACGGCGTCGGGCTCGAGGTGCACGAGGCGCCGATGCTCGGATACGGCAGAACGGGTAAGCTTGCCGACCGGGTTCCTGTCACCGTCGAGCCTGGCATTTACCTGCCCGGCAGGGGTGGCGTCCGGATCGAGGACGTCCTTGTCGTTGGCGCCGAAGGAACCGGCCTGCTCACGACGACTACGAGAGAACTTCTCGTTCTTTGACCTGGAGAGACGAACGTGGCCACCACCAACGACCTGAAGAATGGCATGACGCTGAACATTGACGGCCAGCTGTGGACCGTCGTGGAGTTCCAGCATGTCAAGCCCGGCAAGGGCGGCGCGTTCGTGCGCAGCAAGCTGAAGAATGTCATGTCAGGCAAGGTCGTCGACCGCACCTTCAACGCAGGCGTCAAGGTTGACGTGGCCAACGTGGATCGCCGCGAGATGCAGTACCTGTACCGGGAGGGCGAGGATTTCGTCTTCATGGACACCGAGACCTACGACCAGCCGCGCGTCCCCGCGGCGGTGGTCGGCGACGCGGCCAGCTACCTGCTCGAGGAGCAGACCGTCACGGTGGCGTTCAACGACGGGACGCCGCTGTACGTAGACCTGCCCGCCGCCGTCGAGCTCACGATCAGCCAGACCGACCCCGGCATCCAGGGCGACCGTTCCACCGGCGGCACCAAGCCGGCCACCCTGGAGACCGGCGCCACCATCCAGGTCCCGCTGTTCATCTCCACCGGAGAGAAGATCAAGGTCGACACGAGGACCGGCCAGTACCTGGGCCGGGCCTAGATGAAATCAGCTTCCCGTGCCCGCGCGTAGCAAGGCGCGCAAGCGGGCGCTAGATGTCCTCTTCGAAGCCGAACTGCGCGGCTCCCCGGTCCTGGACCTGCTGGCCGAGCGCACCGCCCTGGCCAGCCCCCCCGTCTCGGCCTACGCCGCGACCTTGGTCCGCGGCGTAGCCGAGCACCAGCCCAAGATCGACGAGCTCATCGCCAAGTACGCCGAGGGCTGGACCCTGGACCGGATGCCCGCCGTCGACAGGAACGTCCTGAGAATCGGCATCTACGAGCTCCTCTGGGCGCCCGACATTCCCGACGCGGTAGCGATCAGCGAGGCCGTCCAGCTAGCCAGGGACCTGTCCACAGAAGCCTCCCCGGCCTTCGTCAACGGCCTCCTGGCCCGCCTCCTGGACCTGAAGCCGACCCTTGAGGCAGGAGACGAGCCCGAATAGGAGCCCCGTCTCACGAGGCGAAGCGGACGTGCAGGCCGAAGCGGCGCAGCACGCGGATGAACCAGAGCAGGGACAAGAAGATGCCCACCGCCGTGCCGCCGATGGTCACGATGGTGGTGAGCAGCAAAAACACCTTGGTCGTCTCGGTGGCCATGCCCACCGC
>JASHTQ010000092.1 GCA_030040475.1 Streptosporangiaceae bacterium | reverse complement strand
CGCGGCCGGCAAGGGCGGCCCGTTCCTGCTCAAGATCGAGATGGAGGCCGGGCACGGCGGCCGCAGCGGGCGCTACGACGCCTGGCGCGAGGAGGCGCTCGTGCTGGCCTGGGTGGTGGCGACGGCTACGGGTCGTCGAACAGGGAGCTGACCGACTCGCCGTTGTGGATCCGGCTGATGGCCTCGGCGAGTGCCGGAGCCACCGACAGCACGGTCAGCTTCGGCTGCTCGGCGTGCGGCGGCATCGGCACCGAGTTGGTGCAGACGATCTCGGTTATGTCGGTACCGGCGAGCTTGTCCAGCGCGCTGTCGGCGAACAGGCCGTGCGTGCAGGCGACGGCGACCGAACGCACCCGCTGCTCGGCCAGCCGGTCGAGCAGCTCGAACACGGTGGTGCCGCGGGCGATCTCGTCGTCGAGCACGATCACGTCCCGCCCGGCCACGTCGCCGATGATCGCCGAGATCGTCACCTTCGCGTCGTTGACCCGCTCCTTGGCCCCGGCCGCGACCGGCACGCCCAGCCTGCGGGCGAACGCGGCCGCGCTCTTGGCGTGGCCGAGGTCGGGCGAGACCACCACGGCATTGGACAGGTCCCGGCCGCGGAAGTGGGCGGCGAGCTCGCGCAGCGCGTGCAGGTGGTCCACCGGCACCGAGAAGAAGCCGTGTACCTGCGGTGAGTGCAGGGTCATCGTGAGCACCCGGTTGACGCCCGCGGTGACCAGCAGGTCGGCGACCAGCCGGCCGCCGATGGAAATGCGCGGCTCGTCCTTCTTGTCCGACCGCGCGTACACGTAGTACGGCATCACCGCGGTCACCCGCGCCGCCGAGGCGCCCCTGGCCGCGTCCGCCATCAGCAGCAGCTCGACCAGGTGCTCCTGCACCGGCGGCGCGAGCGGCTGGATGATGAACACGTCCCGCTCCCGGCAGTTCGACTGGAGCTGGACCTCGAGGCTGTCGTTCGCGAACCTGGTCAGCCGCACCGGCCGCTGCGGCACGTCGAGGAAGGCGCAGATCTCCGCGGTCAGCGCCGGGTGGGCGCTGCCGCCGAAAATCACGATCTCACGCACCGTACGGTCCCTGGCCGTGCGTGTGCTCCTGGCCCTGCTTCTGCGGCGGGAGGCCGAGCCGCTGCCTGATCTCCTGCTGGACCACGTCGGGAGCGGGCCTCGCGTCGACGGTGATGACGTATTCCTTGCGCCGGAACAGGTCCAGCACCGGGTTGGTCTTCTCGTGGTAGTCCCGCAGCCGGACCGCAAGCGCCTCCTCGGTGTCGTCCTCCCTGGCGACAAGCTCGCCGCCGCACGCGTCGCACTGCCCGGGCGGGGAGGGAGTGCTGTCGAGCAGGTTGTAGTTGATGCCGCAGCCGGCGCACATCCGGCGGTTGAGGACCCTGCGGCGGACCTCGCTGTCGGGCAGGTCGAGGTGGATGACGCCGTCGATGTCGTAGCTCTCCAGGAAGAACTCGGCCTGCGGCCGGTTCCGCGGGAACCCGTCGATGATGTAGCCGTAGTTCCAGTCGTGCCAGGCCAGCCGCTCGCTGATCACCGACTCCACCAGGTCGTCGCCGACGAGCTCGCCCGCGGCCATGATCCGGCGCACCTGCGCGCCCATCTTGGTGTGCCGCTGGACGTTCCAGCGGAAGATGTCCCCCACGCTGATGTGCACGAGGTCCAGGTCGGCCGCCATCAGCTGGCTCTGGGTGCCCTTGCCGCTGCCCTGGACCCCCATGATCACGTACTTGCGCATGGCATCAGCCTGGCATACCGAGCCCCAGCTTGCGCTCACAGGCTCGCCGCATCCTGCGGCTGAGGATCGCCCGCAGCTGCGGCCAGTCGTCACACAGCCGGCGCGGGTTGACGAAGCGGGCCAGGTCGTTCGGCCGCCCCTGGCTGATCACGATGCTGTACAGCAGCAGCCTGGGCTTCTCCCTGGCCACGTCGAACTCGCGCAGCCCGTGCCAGGTCAGGTGAACAGGCAGCACGACGATGCCCTGCCACGGGCCGTGCAAATCGTCCAGGCGGTCAGGAAGACGCCTGGCCTGACTGGAAAACCCCCCTACTACACCCACGTGAGAATTATCTGCGTCCCCGACGGCCGATGCGAATCGGATCGCGATGTCCGTAGCGTTACCCTCGATGGCATGGAGAACGCCGCTGCCGCCGCGCAGAGCTCCGGGCCGGTGTGGCGGTTCCTGTTCAAGCCTCGCTGGCTGGGCTGGCATCTGCTGATGGTGGTCTCGTTCTGGGGCATGCTCTGGCTCGGCGACTGGCAGTTCCATCGCGCGCTCTCGGGCAACGCCCTCAGCTGGGCCTATACGTTCGAGTGGCCGCTGTTCGCCGGGTTTGCCGTGGTGTTCTGGGCCAAGACGATCAGGGATGAGTTCCGGATCAAGCGGGGCGAGATCGCCGATCCCACGGCGCAGGCGGACGATATCCCGGCCGGCATGGGCATCGCGCAGGCCAGCGTGATCGCGGCCCAGGACGTCGCCGGCGAGGAAGAGGACGAGGAGCTCAGCGCCTACAACGCCTACCTTGCACGGCTCAATGCCGAGGTCAAGGACCACGGCAGATGGCATGGACTGCGATAGCTAGCGATCGGGAGATGAACGTCGTGAAAGCAGCGGTGCTCCGGTACCGGGTTATGGCCTACGTGACCGGCGTGGTGCTGATCGTCTTGTGTTTCGTCGGCATCCCGCTGCAGGTGGCCGGCAAGCCGGCCGTGGCCAACGACGTCGGCGTCGTGCACGGCATCCTCTACATCATCTACCTGGTCAACGCGTGGATCCTGTCCCGCAAGCTCGCCCTGGCGAACAAGCCGACCGTGATCATGCTGCTGGCGGGCACGGTGCCGATCATGACGTTCATCGTGGAGCGGTGGGTCAGCCGCCGGTTCATCACGCCCGCGCTGGCCAGCCAGCCTGCCACGGCCGAGCCCGTACGCCCTGGATGACGCCCTGGATGACCGAGCACTACTTCTCCGCCCGCCCGAACGCGCCGCACCGCCCCGGCCAGGTGCGGGTGATCCTGCCGGATGTCTACCTGGAGCTTGAGACCGACGCCGGGGTGTTCTCCCCCGGCAGGCTCGACCCGGGCACCCGCCTGCTGCTCGACGCCTGCCCCGCCCCGCCGGCCGGCGGCGACCTGCTCGACCTCGGCTGCGGCTACGGCCCGATCGCCTGCGTGCTCGCCGCGCGCTCCCCCGGCGCCACCGTCTGGGCGGTCGACGTCAACGAGCGCGCGCTCGAGCTGTGCGCGCGGAACGCCGCCGCGGCGGGCCTGGCCAACGTGCGCTGCGCCGCCCCAGGCGACCCCCGGCTGCCCGTGCAACTGGCCGGCATCTGGTCCAATCCGCCGGTGCGCATCGGCAAGGACGCGCTGCACGCGCTGCTGGCCGGGTGGCTGGGCCGGCTCGATCCGCGTGCCTCGGCGTTCCTCGTCGTCGGCCGGAATCTCGGCGCGGACTCGCTGCACCGCTGGCTGTCCGCGCAGGGCTGGCCGGCGACACGTCTCGCCGCACGGACCGGTTACCGCCTGCTCCAGGTGAATAATTCAGCCGAACGAGAGGTGGTGACACCGTCGTGAGCGCGATCGTGCCGGGTGGCGGCGCGCCGAGACAATTGCGGCCTACCGAGGTCAAGCGGCTGAACAGGGAGTGGCGGCGGGTCGGCGAGGCCCGGCTCGCGGTGCTGCTGGACTCGGTCGGCCAGCCGTTCAACGTCGGCTCGATCGTCCGCACGGCCGCGGCCCTCGGCGCCGAGCAGCTGTGGCTGTGCGGCGCCACCGCGCCGCTGTCGCACCCGGGGGTGGCCAAGACCGCGCTCGGCACGCAGCGGCTGGTCCCCGCGGTCACCGAGCCGAGCCCGGTCGCCGCGGCCAAGGCGGCGGCGGACCTGGGCCTGCGGGTGGTCGCGGTCGAGCTGGCCACGGGCGCGGTCCCGCTGCACGAGGCGCCCCTGGACGGCGACGTCTGCCTGGCCGTGGGCCACGAGGACCACGGCTGCTCGCAGGCGCTGCTCGCGGTCGCCGACGCGATCGCGTACATCCCCCAGCCCGGCCGGGTCGGGTCGCTCAACGTCGCGGTGGCGGCGGCCATCGCGATGGCCGAGGCGCGCAGGCGGGGCTGGGGATCGCCGGTCAGGTGACACGTCCCGTTCACCTCTCATACCAGGTCAGCGGGCATACTTGCGTTCGTGCGAATCCCGTACCTCGACCACCCGCGCCCGGTCGCCTTCGCGCACCGCGGCGGCGCGGCGCACGCGCCAGAGAACTCCTGGGCCGCGTTCTCCCACGCCGTCGGACTGGGTTACGCCTACCTCGAGACCGACGCCAGGGCGACCAGCGACGGGAAGCTTGTCGCGTTCCATGACCGGACGCTCGATCGGGTCACCGACGGGTCCGGGCCGATCGGCTCGCTGCCCTACCGTGACGTCGCCGCGCTGCGGATCAGGGGCTCCGAGCCGATACCGCTGATCGAGGACCTGCTCGCCGCCTGGCCCGACGTCCGGTTCAACATCGACCTCAAGGACGAGGCAGGGATCGCGCTGCTGCCCGACGTGCTGCGGCGCACCGGATCCTGGGACCGGGTCTGCGTGACCTCGTTCTCCGGCGGCAGGCTGCGCACCGAACGCGGGCTGCTCGACCGGCCGGTGTGCATGACCGCGTCGCCCGCCGCCATCGCCGCCATCCGCTGCACCGTCGGCACCACCCCGCGCGCCCCGCAGATGCGGCTGCTTGCGGGCAGGCTGTCGCACTCGGGCGCGCGCTGCGCCCAGGTCCCCGGCCGGGTGGCCACCGCGTCGTTCCTGCGCCGCACCCACGCGCTCGGCCTTGACGTGCACGTCTGGACGATCAACGACCGGGCGGAGATGATCAGGTTCCTCGATCTCGGCGCCGACGGCGTGATGACCGACGACATCGTGACGCTCCGCGACGTCCTGATCGAGCGCGGCCAGTGGCATCCGCGGACCGCGTCGCAGCCGCGCTGAGGCAGGCCGACGCGGATAGCTGCGATCTTCTCCCCGAAACACGATTGGGTAACGCTCGCAAGGGGAATCTTGTCCGGGTATTCAGTGTTGCTCTCTAAGACCGCTGACAGCCTGGGAGGCAGCAAGCATGGCGGAACGCGCACTTCGCGGCACCCGGCTCGGTGCGACGAGCTACGAGAACGACAGGAACACCGACCTGGCTCCCCGTCAGGACGTCGCCTTCGACTGCCCGAACGGGCACCATTTTAGCGTGCCTTTCGCGGCTGAGGCGGAACTTCCTGCGACATGGGAGTGTCGTGTCTGCGGTTCGATCGCGATCGCGGCCACGGGTGAGTCCCCCTCACCGAAGAAGGCCAAGCCGCCGCGCAGCCACTGGGACATGCTGATGGAACGCCGCACGGTGGAGGACCTCGAGGCGGTGCTCGCCGAGCGGCTCCAGGTCATCAGGGAGCGGCGGACCAGCAGCGAGCGCCGCGACGACCTGGGCACTCACACCCAGCGCAGGAGCGCCTGAGCCGGCCCGGCCTGAGTTAGCGCCGCCTGCGCGAGCGCAGGCCGGCGAGCCGCTGGGCTACCCCCCACTGCGCGACCCGCAGGAACGCCTCGAAGATGATCCGGTTGCTCATCTTGCTCGAGCCGTGCTCTCGTTCCACGAACGTGATCGGTACCTCGACGATCTTCAGCCCGGCCTGGGCGACGCGGATGGTCAGGTCGATCTGGAAGCAGTACCCGGTCGACTCCACCTGGCTGAGGCTGATCTTCCGCAGGGTGCAGGCGCGGTAGGCGCGGAAGCCCGCGGTCGCGTCGCGCACGTGCAGGCCCAGCATGAGCCGGGTGTAGGCATTGGCGCCGCGGGACAGCGCCTCGCGGGATTTCTGCCAGTTGACCACCTTGCCGCCGCGCACCCACCTGGACCCGATCGCCAGGTCGGCGTGGGCAAGGGCGCCGACCAGGCTCGGCAGGTGCTCGGGCTGGTGCGAGCCGTCGGCGTCCATCTCCACGATCACGTCGTAGCCCGCCTCCAGCGCCCAGCCGAACCCGGCGATGTACGCCCGGCCCAGGCCCGCCTTCTCGGTGCGGTGCAGGACGTGGACGTGCGGGTCGGCCTCGGCCAGCTTGTCCGCGATGTCGCCGGTTCCGTCCGGGCTGTTGTCGTCCACCACGAGCAGGTCGGCATCCGGCATCGCCGCCCTGACCCGGCCCGCGATGGACTCCAGGTTCTGCCGCTCGTTGTACGTCGGCATGACGATGACGGTCCGCTCGGGCGGCGGATCAGCGGATGGATGTGTCTGCGTCACGACCCCTGCCTATCGCTCCGGTGAACAGATGGTATTAGTCACGGACGGTGCACGCCATGATATCCGCGTGCCCGGACGCCCTAACCGGAGCAGCAGAGGAAAGGGACCCGGGCAGCACCTTCGGACCGGAGCCCGCCTGCGTTGGCAACGGGCAGGGCCTCCGTTGTCTACTGGTCGCCCGGGCCCCTTCCAAGCCCAACCCCCCGTCCAGCCGGATGAGCGCGCAACCTCGGTCCGGCCAACGAGCCCGGTGCTGGACTGCGCAGCAACTTACCGCTGATCCTGGCAATGTCAACCGGGTCGGCCGTGATGTCCGCACAGACGGCTTTTGCCCGGCGGCGCGGTGCGGTACCCCGGGCAATACTGTGGGCAATACTCTGGTGACGGAAAAATATGCGGCGTCTCCCCTCTTGCGCGTCGCGTTTCGGGGTATGGATCACCCCACTTGGCGTCACGCGACCCTCTCGGCCCCTATACCCCGCGGCGGCGCCGCAGTTCCGTCTGGAGGTAGTAGATGGATGGCAGCTCCGACCGCTTCCTCGACCTGATTCATCAACTTGAAGACTTCACGCACGCGGTTACGCCTGATCAGGCGCACTCGGAGTTCGACGAGACCACGCTTCAGCTGTTCTGGATGCGCTGGCCGCAGTTGTCGGCGTGGGCAGGATCCCTGTGGCGGCTTCTGTCGGAGGAGCTGGCCGGGCCGTCCACCCCGCACAGCGACTCCGAGCTCTTTGAGATCGGCGAAAGTGGCTGAGCCCAGCCGCCGTGGCTTCACGGTCGGCGAACTCATGCACACCCGCGTCGTGTCGATCGGCCCGGACGCCCCGATTTCTGAGGCGGCCGCGGCGATGACACGGGAGAAGGTGGGCTCGGCCCTCGTCATGCAGGGGCACTTCCTGGCCGGCATCCTGACCGAGCGGGACGTGCTGCGGGCCGCGGCGTCGGGCGGCGATCTCACCGCCACGCCGGTCTCCGCCTGGATGACCAGGGACCCGCAGTCCGCGGAGCCGGAAACGGCGGCGGAAGAGGCGGCGCAGATCATGCTGCTCAACGGGTTCCGCCATCTCCCGATCGTCCAGGGGCGTACCGTCTGCGGCGTGGTCAGCCTCCGCGACCTGTTCGCCGCGAGGATCAGCCGGCCGCCGGTCAGCCGGCCGCCGCAGCCACGCGGCGCCTCGGTCACGCCCTGAGGTACCTGGCGACCAGGTAAACGGGGCCCTCGTCGGCACCGGGCCGGTTCCGGCTCCATTGCGGGTCCGGTTTCAGCACGGCCTGGACCGTGGCGATCGCCCCGTCGAGGTCGTCGATGTCGGAAAGGCCGAAATTACACGTCACCGCGTCGAACGTGTCCGCTGCTAGCCCAGCCGGTATCGCGGCCGCGATGTCGGCGTGAACGTAGCGGATGCCCATGATTAGTTGGGGCCAACCCACACGCTCCGGCCCAGCTATCTGGGAAATTCCGGGCTTCTGGGAAGATCCAGTGCGCTCCAGCACCCCTGATCCTCCCGCAAGCCCTAATCCTCCCAGATCATCTGATTCATACGCGGCAACTGTTATGTAACGAGGCGAGGGTTGCTCGTCCGGCGCAGGGTAGAGCGTAACGCGATATATATTCGTCCGGGCAGGGCGGGCATCATGCGCTTGACGGCCCCCGGCTATCCTGACAGCGGCGGGCGCGACCGAGGCACCTGGAGGCCTGAAGGTGGCAGCGGGTGGGCTGACCCAGCAAGACTTCGAGAGGCTGTTGGAGTTCCGCGTCACCCTGCGCCGGTTCCAGCGCTGGAGTGAGGACCAGGCCCAGGAAGCGGGCCTGACCCACGTGCAGCACCAGCTGCTTGTCGCGATCAAGGGGCATCGGGGCGAGCGGCCGCCCACCATCGGCGACCTGGCCGGCTACCTCCTGCTGCGGCCGCACAGCACGGTCGAGCTCGTCGATCGCGCCGAGGCGGCGGGGCTGGTCCAGCGAGTCTCGGACAGGGACGACGGCCGGGTGGTCCGCGTCCGCCTGACCGCCGACGGCGACCTCGTGCTGCAGAAGCTGACCAGGGCGCACCTGGACCGGCTGCACGAGCTCGCCGCCGTGCTCGACGAGTTCGTGACCAGGCACGAGAACGGCACCGGCCCTGGCGACGGCGGGTAGCGCCGGTCAGCCCGCGGCCGGCACCACGACCGTACCGGTGGCGGTGGCGACGACGACCGGCTCGGTGAGCACCGCGGCCGCCGAGTCGCCCCGCGCCGGATCGGCACGGCACACCACCCGGGCCTCGAAGCCGAGCCGCCTGCTGCGGCGCCCCACCGCCACGACGGTGGCGGTCACCTCGATCACGTCGCCGGCCAGGACCGGCGCGCGGAACTGCACGTCGGAGTAGGACGCGAGCAGCCCCTCGTCGCCGTCCATCCTGATGGCCGCCTCGGTAGCCACGTCGCCGAACAGCGCGAGCACGAACGCGCCGTTGACCAGGTTCCCGCCGTAGTGCGCGTCGCCGTACGTGACGTACCTGCGGTGGGTGACGGACAGGCCGGCGGTCACGCGGCTCCCTCCTGTGGCGCCAGCGCGTGCACGAGGTAGCTCGCCACCTCGCGCGGGGTGGTACCGCGGCCGAAGACCTTGTCCACGCCCAGGTCGTGCGCGGCCCGCGGATCGAACCGCGGCCCGCCCACGACGAGCAGCGGCCGCTGCGAGCCGAGGCCGGCGCGGAACGCCGCCGACATCTCCTGGGTGTTGGAGATGTGGGCGTCGCGCTGCGTGACGACCTGGCTGACCAGGACCGCGTCGGCCTGCTCGGCCGTGGCCCGCGCCACCAGGTCAGGCACGGCTACCTGGGCACCCATGTTGACCACCCGGATCTCCCGGTAGGACTCAAGGCCCTTCTCCCCCGCGTGCCCCTTCACGTTGAGGATCGCGTCGATGCCGACGGTGTGCGCGTCGGTGCCGATGCACGCGCCCACCACCACGAGCTTGCGGCCGAGGGCCGACCGGATCCGCAGGTTCACCTCGGAGGAGGCCAGCACGGGAAACTCGCGCTCGGTCACGGTCACTGCCGACAAGTCGA
This sequence comes from Streptosporangiaceae bacterium, assembly GCA_030040475.1. The sequence continues at coordinate 46 of JASHTQ010000092.1, read as the reverse complement.
CAAGGTGGCTGACCCGCCCGTAGACGATGAAGAAGGTGAAGTCGGG
>JASHTQ010000091.1 GCA_030040475.1 Streptosporangiaceae bacterium | reverse complement strand
CGGCTGTAGCCGATCACCCAGGGCGACCACGGGCGCAGGTGATCGTAGGACTCGCCCACCGCCGTCATCAGCGCGTCCAGGTCGTCCGGGCGGTAGCGGCGCAGCGTGGCGGCGCCGATCTCGATCACCTCATCAGGCCGTGCGTCCATCTGCTCATGGTCGGGGTTTCGGGCCTTGGGGACAACCGATATCACCGGTCGGCCGCCGCGACCCGGCTCCCGGCCGTCCCCCCTTTTATTCGGCCGAACGATCCGTGGTTCGCCTCCCGCGTCCGTGCCAGCCCCGGGTGGCCATTCGTAGCTGAGCTCCTCGCCGACCCTGAGCCTGGCCCAGCGGGAGGCCTCGACCTGCAGCGCCGTCGCGGCCGCGGCGATCGCGGCCGGGTCCACGTCCGGGTCCTGGCTCGCGCCGACCAGCCCGGCTGCCGCCAGGCCGCGGATCTGGCTTGCCGACGGGTGGTCGATCGCGGCGACGCGCTCGACCAGGCTGGCGAGCATCTCGGCTCGCAGGCCGTGCCCCCGGCGGCTCGCGTCGACGGCGCCGGCCGCGATGCCGCCCCAGATCCCGTCCGGGATGCGCAGTTCGCGTTCCACGACGAGGTGCATGATGTCGTTCGGCAGCCGGGGGCCTGCCATGCCGCCGTAGCGCCGGTACACCACCCCGTCGTCCCGCTCCACCACCGCGTAGGCCCGCTGGTGGTCGGGCAGCCGTGGGAACGTGACGCGCATATCCCCACTATGCGGAGGCGTTCTGCGGGGCGCCTAATGGTTTTCCCTCGGTTTGCCTGCCGCTGTAGGGTGACGGATCGTGGCAGGGCGCGGGACGACGGCGACGATCGCGCTGGAGCGAGCCGGCGTCGTTTTTGCCGTGCATGAGTACCCGCATGACCCGCGGCACGAGTCCTACGGGCTTGAGGCGAGCCAGGCGCTTGGCATCGCGCCCGAGCGGGTGTTCAAGACGCTGGTCGCCGAGGTGGACGGTTCCCTGGTGACCGCGGTGGTGCCGGCGGCGGGGCAGCTCGACCTCAAGGCGCTCGCCGCGGCCGCGGGCGGCAAGAAGGCCGCCATGGCCGACGTGACGGCGGCCGAGCGGGCCACCGGGTACGTGGCCGGCGGGATCTCGCCGGTCGGCCAGCGCAGGCAGCTGCCGGTGGTCCTGGACGCGACCGCGCTGGACTTCCCGACCGTGTTCTGCAGCGCCGGGCGCCGCGGGCTCGAGATCGAGCTCGCCCCGGCCGATCTGGCCCGCGCCGCCAACGCGACCGTCGCGCGGATCGGCCGGGCCGGCAGGCCTTGACCGGGTCGGTTGCGACGGCCTTAACTTGGCGTTGTCCGCGAGCAGGCTTGGGGTGAGGTTCGATGTCGCAGGGCCCGGGCGAGTTGGATGCCGCCGAGCGGATGTCACTCGACGAGCTTGCCGCGGTGCAGCTGGGGCGGCTGCGCCGGACGCTCCGGTACGTGCATGAGAACGTCGCGTTCTACCGCAAGAAGTTCGACGCGGCGGGGGTGAGCCCGGAGGACTGCCGGTCGCTGGATGACCTGGCGCACTTTCCCGTTACGACCAAGGACGACCTGCGGGAGAACTACCCGGCCGGCCTGTTCGCCGTGCCGCCCGCCGAGATCAGGCGCATCCACGCCTCGAGCGGGACCACCGGCCAGCCCACCGTGGTCGGGTACACCCAGGGTGACCTGGACATCTGGTCGGACCTGATGGCCAGGTCGATCAGGGCGGCGGGCGGGCGGCCCGGCGACGTGGTGCACGTCGCCTACGGCTACGGCCTGTTCACCGGCGGGCTCGGCGCGCACTACGGCGCGGAGCGGCTCGGCTGCACGGTCATCCCGGCCTCCGGCGGCGTGACCGGGCGCCAGGTCAGGCTCATTCAGGACCTGCGGCCGCGGGTGATCATGGTGACGCCGACCTACATGCTGACGATCCTGGACGAGTTCGAGCGGTCCGGGCTGGACGCCGCGGCCAGCTCGCTGCGGATCGGCATCTTCGGCGCCGAGCCGTGGACGCAGGAGATGCGCGCCGAGCTCGAGCGGCGGGCCGGCCTGGACGCGGTGGACATCTACGGTCTTTCCGAGGTGATGGGGCCCGGCGTCGCGGTGGAGTGCCTGGAGACCAAGGACGGCCTGACCGTCTGGGAGGACCACTTCTACCCGGAGATCATCGACCCGGTCTCCGGCGGTGTTTTGCCGGCCGGCGAGCGCGGCGAGATCCTGTTCACCTCGCTGACCAAGCAGGCGATGCCGCTGATCAGGTACCGCACCAGGGACCTGACCCGGCTGCTGCCCGGCACCGCGCGGCCCGCGTTCCGGCGGATGGAGCGGGTCACCGGGCGCTCGGACGACATGATCGTGCTGCGCGGCGTCAACGTGTTCCCCACCCAGATCGAGGAGGTCCTGCTGCGGGTTCCCGCCCTCGCCCCGCACTTCCAGCTCGTGCTGACCTCGGCCGACCGCCTCGACGAGCTGACCGTGCACGTGGAGGCCAGGGACGGGGTCACGGCCGCGCAGCGGGCCGCGGCGGCCGACGCCCTGGCCGCGGCGGTCAGGGACAACTTCGGCATCCGGGTGCAGGTCAGCGTCGCCGACCCGGGCACGGTCGAGCGGTCCGCCGGCAAGATGCGCCGGGTGGTCGACGAACGGCAGGGGCGCCGATGAGCGAGGCCGGCCCGCCGGGCCACGCCGACCTGCCGAGTTACGCGCAGCTCCCGCCCGCGCCGGATGGCGGCCGCTCCGGGTGGGGCCTGTTCGGCGCCGACGACAACCTCGGCCTGGTCAACCTGATGACGCCGGAGCGGATCGCCGCGGCCGCCAGGCTGGTCCGCCGGGGGCAGGTCTTCTGCCTGGACATGCCGCTCGGCAGCATCGCGCCCGCGCTTGCCGCATTCCGCGGCGCGCCCCGGCACCGGGTGCTGCACCAGCCGGGCTCGGCGGGCTTCGACGACGTCTACGACAACTTCTACCCGCAGGCCTCCAGCCAGTGGGACTCGCTCGCGCACGTCGGCTACGCGCCGGACCAGATGTACAACGGCGCCACCGAGGCCGACGTGCTGGCGGGCACCAGGAACACGATCGACCACTGGGCCCGGCACGGGATGGCGGGCCGCGCGGTGGTGCTCGACGTGGAACGGGCGATCCGGGACGACGGCCGGCCGTACAACCCGGGGACCAACGTCGCGATCGGCGTCGCCGACCTGGAACTGGCCAGGCGCCGCGCCGGGGTGCAGTTCGCGCCCGGCGACATCATCGTCCTGCACACCGGCTTCGCCGCCTGGTACCTGCAGCAGCCGGGCCAGGTCCGCAGCCGGCTGCACGGCAACGTCGTCGCGCCCGGCCTGGAGCACAGCGAGGCGGTCTGCGAGTACCTGTGGGACAGCCACGCCGCCGCCATCGCCTGCGACACCTACGGCGTCGAGGTCTTCCCCGCCGACTACGGCCCGCAGGCGCGCCCGTTCGGCTTCCTGCACAACATGCTCATCGGCCAGTTCGGGATGGCCCTCGGCGAGCTGTGGTGGCTCGCCGACCTGGCCGGGGACTGCGCCGCGGACGGGGTCTACGAGACGTTCCTCGTCAGCGCGCCGCTGAACGCGCCCGGCGGGATCGGCTCCCCCGCCAACGCCGTCGCGATCAAGTGACCCCGTTGGGTGGGCCGAAGCTGGCGGAAGTTGGGTCGGCCGAAGCTGGCGGAAGATGCCGGCCGGGGCGACGGCGGCACGGCCGGACTCGCGCTCAGCCGTTGGACGCGGGCACGATCCGCAGCGGCGCGCCCGCGGTGCTGACCGTGAGCGAGCGGCTGGCCGCCGGGTCGGCGGGGATCCGCACCGTCTCCGGGCCGCCGTCGCTGTCGGCGGTCAGCGCGTAGGGGCCGCCGGGAACGGTCAGGAACGCCGCGCCGCCGTCGGTGCTGACCGTCACCGAGTCCGGCGGCGCGGTGAAGGCGATCCGCGCGCCGCCGCCATCCGTGCTGACCGTGGCGGTCGCTGCGTCGATGCCCCTGGCGGTAAGGGGCGCGTCGCCCGTGTCGACGTTCAGCGCGCCGACCAGGCCGTCGACAAGCAGCGCCCCGCCCTCGGTGCGGACGGTGAGCGGCCCGTCTATCTCCGCCGCGCTGACCATGCCGCCGCCGGAGTCCAGGTTGGCGCCGGCCACGCCGGAGACGGCGATCGGGCCGCCGTCGGTCACCGCGGTGACGGCGACCCCCGGCGGCACGGTCAGCGCGAACGTGACCGCGCAGCCCCCCGTCCCGGCCGGCGAGCACGCGGGGTCGGCCAGCAGGAGGTGCCCGCCGGACCACGTCTGCGTCACCGGAGCGGGCGCTGCGCTTGGCCCCTTGGCGAAGCTAGCCGACTCGGTGACCTCGACGTGGCTCACCGACCCGGTCGTCACCTGGACCGGTGAGCCGTAGCTCAGCACGGTCACGCTGGTAACCGGCTGGGTGACCACCACCGTGCGGACCGACGCGGGCGCGGGCTGCGCGTAGACCACGTCGGGCAGCGGGTCCCCGGCGGTGGTGATGGCGCGGGCGATGGGGACCGCGATTACCGCCGTGGTGACCAGGCCGCTCAGGACCCAGATCCAGCGGCCGTGTCCCGCCCCGCGGCCCGCCTCGGGGCCAGCCGCTACCGCGCGCATGGCAGGTCCACGGTGAGCAGGGTCGGGCCGCCGGTCGGGCTGGCGATCTCGAGGGTTCCGTCGACCGACGCGGCGCGCTTGGCCAGCCCGGCAAGGCCGGTGCCGCGGGCCGGGTCGGCGCCGCCCACGCCGTCGTCGCTGATGATGATGTGCAGCCGGTCCCCGGCCCGCTGGACCACCACCTCCGCCTGGCTGGCCTGGGCGTGCTTGGTGATGTTGGTCAGGCCCTCGGAGACCACGAAGTAGGCCACCGCCTCGATCGTGGGCGGCGGGCGCCGCGGCACGTCCACGGTCAAGCGGACCGGTATCGGCAGCCGCGCCGCTATCCCGGACAGCGCCGCGTCCAGGCCGCGGTCCTCGAGCACGGCCGGGTGCAGGCCGCGGATCAGGTTGCGCAGCTCGGCCAGCGCGACCTTTGCCTCCTCGTGCGCCTCGGCCAGCGCCTGCCGCGCCTCCTGCGCGGTCCGGGCCTGGACCCGGGCCAGGCCGAGGTTCACCGCGAGGGAGACCAGCCGCTGCTGGGTGCCGTCGTGCAGGTCACGCTCGAGGCGGCGCCGCTCGGCGTCGGCGGCGTCGACCACGCCCGTGCGGGTCTGGGTCAGGTGTTCCACCCGGTACTGGAGTTCCTCGGCGCGGCTGGGGCCGAGCAGCGCCCGCGCGGCGCGCGCGTCCAGGGCGCAGACCGCGGCGGTCAGCCGCGGCGCGACGGCGAGCAGCACGATCCCGAGCAGGGTCAGGTACACGTCCACCGGGATGCCGAGCAGATGCGGCAGGGAGTTGACCGGCGACGACGACCGGCCGCGGTACAGCAGGCCCTGGCGCGGCAGCTTCGTGGCGTAGACGTACACCAGGGCGTACAGGATGCCCGCCAGCCACGTCCCGACCGCGGCGATCGCGGCCGCCGCAAGCGCCGGGGCGGCCAGCACGTGGTAGCGGAGCTGGCGCCAGGTGATCGCAGACCGAGCGTAGGCGGCGATCCCGGCGAGGCTCCAGCGGTCCTCGACCTGCGGCGTGGGCGGTATCTCCACCCCGGCCGTGCCGCCAAGCCGCTGCCGGTGCATCGCGGTGAGCGCGGGGACCGCGAGGAACACGACCACCAGGCCGATCGGCGTGAGCGGCCACAGCTTCCCGGCTCCTCCCGGCCAGTACAGCGGGAACCACCGCGAGCGCCACCGCAGGCCAGCGGCCCAGGGCAGCAGCACGAGCACGACGACGAGCTGTGCCGGGATCCCCCCGGCCAGGTAGAGGGCCTGGCGCAGGGCCGTCAGGGACCACGGGGCGGCGCGGCGCCGCCGGATGGATGTGCCTTGCTGGACGAGGCTGGCCATGGATCCCACCGTAGGCGCCCGGGTCTGACCTGCCCATCCCGCGCGGTTCACCGCCGGGGGTAGGGCTAGCACCACCCCCGGTTGGGGGGCGCAGACCAATGCGGTCCACCACCGTCCGGTGCGATCGTGGCGTGAGTTTCCATATTCGGGAGGACCTGCGTACCGAGTAACGGGGTGCCATAGCGTGGGATCCGTGACTGGAGAAACGGGGACGGCTCCGGTTCAGGCCGGCCGTCCCCGGGTGGTCATCGCCGAGGACTCGGTGCTGCTGCTTGCGGGCCTGACCAAGCTGCTCGACGGGGCCGGGTTCGAGGTGTGCGCCACCGCGGGCGACGCCGACGGCCTGCTGGCCGCGGTGGAGCGGGAACAGCCCGACGTGGTGATCGCCGACGTGCGGATGCCGCCCACCCACACCGACGAGGGCATCCGGGCCGCGCTCGTCATCCGCAGCCAGTGGCCGGGCATCGCGATCCTCGTGCTGTCGCAGTACGTGGAGGAGCGGTACGCGGCCGACCTGCTGTCCGCGAACACCCGCGGCGTCGGCTACCTGCTGAAGGACCGGGTGGCCGACGTGGCCGAGTTCGTCGACGCGCTGCGCCGGGTGATCGCCGGCGGCACCGCGCTGGACGCGGAGGTGGTGGCGCAGTTGCTCGTGCGCCGCGGGGGTGACCCGATGGACGACCTGACCCACCGGGAGCGCGACGTGCTCGCGCTGATGGCCGAGGGCCGCTCCAACGCCGAGATCGCCGCGACGCTGGCCATCACGGAAAGCGCGGTGAGCAAGCACATCAACTCGATCTTCGCCAAGCTCGGGCTGTACCCGGGCGACGTGGGCCACCGCCGGGTGCTCGCCGTCCTGCGCTACCTGGGCGCCGGTCCCGCGGCCCCCGCCGGGTGACCCCAAGGCAGGGCACCGCCGGCCCGGGAGTGGGATGCTGTCGGGAGAGCCTTACTGTCGGTTAGTTCCCGTTCGCACGAGGTCAGATGGAACGCCCGAAGCCTCCTGATGACCCGCCACGAGCTGGCGTGGGTGCTGGCCGGGCGGGGCAGGCGCGCCGCGGCCGTCCGGCAGTATGCCGAGGTGCGGGACGCCCGGCGTCGCGCCCTTGGCCCGGACCATCCCGACACGCTGGTCACCGGCCGGGCCCTGGAGCTCCTGCGGCAGGGCACGGTGACCCGGCCCGGCCATCTCGCCTGACGAGCGTTCCGCGCCTAGAAGCTCGCGAACAGGTACGGGA
>JASHTQ010000709.1 GCA_030040475.1 Streptosporangiaceae bacterium | reverse complement strand
CGGGACGGAGTGGTGGGGGCCGGCGGTCACGGCTGGTCCCCGGGCTCCGCGCGCTCGTCTTTCTCCTCGCGCAGGGCCTTGACTTCCTCGGTGAGGTCGATGCCGACCGGGCACCAGACGATGCACCGGCCGCAGCCGACGCAGCCGGACGAGCCGAACTGGTCGTGCCAGCTGCCGAGCTTGTGGGTCAGCCACTGGCGGTACCTGCTCTTGGCCGACGGCCGGATGCTGCCGCCGTGCAAGTAGGAGAAGTCGATATCGAAGCAGGAGTCCCAGCGCTCCCACCGCTCCGCGTGGTCGCCGGTCAGGTCGGTGCTGTCCTCGACCGTGGTGCAGAAGCAGGTCGGGCACGCCATCGTGCAGTTGCCGCAGCTCAGGCAGCGGCTCGCGACATCGTCCCAGCGCCCGGCCTGGTGGCTGGCTGCCATCAGCTCGCGCAGGTCACCGGCCTGCATCTGGCGGCCCATCCGGCCCGCCGCCGCCTGCACCGCCGAGCGCGCCAGCGCCGCGGTGGCCTCGTCGGCGGGCTCGCTTGCCACCCGCGCCATGATCGCGGCGCCTGCCTCGGAGCCGACGTCGACGAGGAACCGGTGGGCGCCGTCGGCGGCGAGCTCGGTGAGCGACAGGTCGAATCCCTCATCCGCGCCCGGGCCGGTGCCCATGGACGCGCAGAAACAGGTCTCGCCCGGCTCGGTGCAGTTCACCGCGACGATAAGCAGCCGGGCGCGGCGCGCCGCGTACCGCGAGCCCGGCTGGTCAAGCACCCGGTCCTGGATCGCGATCGCCCGCAGGTCACAGGGCCGGACGCCGAGAAAGGCATACCGCGGCTGCTGCTGGCTCGCGTCGTCGGCCAGCTCGAAGCCGCCGCCGTCCCGCCGGGCCGACCACAGCCGCTCCCGCGGCGGGTGCAGGAACCGCTTCCAGCTCTGCGGCCCGGCCGAGTGGCCGAACGCGGCGTCGTCATCGCGGCGGCGCAGCCGGTACCCGCCGGGCTGGAGGCTGACCCCCCAGCCGAAGGGCAGCTCCGCGATGCCGGACAGCTCCCGCAGCGTGATCGCGCCGTCCTGCACGGCCGGGCCGATCACCCGGTATCCCTCCGCGGTCAGGGCTCGGTACAGCCCGCCCAGGCCGTCCATGCCGATAAGCCGGGGGGACCGCGGTGAGTTCGCGACGCGCATACCACTGTCCGTTCGGAATCAATGCCTTTGTCTTTTTCCCCTCCACCATCGGTCACCGTGGGCACCTGCGGTCATGGGCATTGGCCGGCGATCCGGGGGCCTTTGGTCCCTATCGCGGCGGGCGGCCGGGCCGGATGCTCGACGGTAGAGCGGTATGGCAGGAAGTGATCGAGATGAGCAGGCAGGACCCAAATGATCGGGGCGGGGACGAGCGGCGGATCGTGGTGGGGGTTGACGGGTCGCCGTCCTCGACGGCGGCGCTGCGCTGGGCCATCGGGCAGGCGAGGCTGACCGGGTGCGTGGTGGAGGCGGTCACCGCGTGGCACATCCCGAGCGGCTACGGTTTCGCGCCGGTCGTGGACGACACGGTGGACTGGGCAGGCGACGCGGGCAAGGTGCTGTTCGAGACGCTGAACGAGGTCGCGGGCGTGGATCCGGACGTGATCATCCGCCCGGTCGTGCAGGAGGGCCAGGCAGCCGAGGTGCTGGTGCGGGCCGCCCGCGGGGCGGAGCTGCTGGTGGTGGGCTGCCGCGGGCACGGCGGGTTCGCCAGGACGCTGCTCGGCTCGGTCAGCCAGCAGTGCGTGCACCACGCGCCCTGCCCCGTCCTCGTCATGCGCGACGGGACGTGAGCGCCGGCTACGGCTTCACGACCTGTCCCTTGGCGACCACGGTGACGCCGCCGCCGGAAACGGTGAACCCGCGGGCACGGTCGTGCTCCTTGTCGACCCCGACCGTGGCGCCGTCGGCGACGATGACGTTCTTGTCCAGGATGGCGTCCCGGACGACGGCGTGCCGGCCGACGTGGCACCTGTGCAGCAGCACCGCGCGCTCCACCTGGGCGCAGCCCTCGACCAGGACCTCCGGCGACAGGACCGAGCCGCGCACGTACCCGCCGCGGACGATGGCTCCGTTACAGACCAGGCTGTCGAGCGCCGCTCCGGCCCGGCCGTCGTCGTCGCGCACGATCCTGGCCGGCGGGTGCGGCGGGATATGGGTGAGGATCGGCCACTCGTCGTTGTTCAGGTTCAGCGCCGGGCGCGCTGCGCACAGGTCCGTGTGCGCGGCAAAGTACGCGTCCAGCGTGCCCACCTCGCGCCAGTAGCCCTTCTCGCCTGGCTCGGCGCCTGGCACGGTGTTCTGCGCGAAGTCGTACACGTGCGCCGCGCGCTCGGTCACCAGCCTCGGGATGATGTCGCCGCCGATGCTGTGCCGGCTGCCGACGTCGGCCGCATCCGCCCGCACCGCGTCCACGAGCACGTCGGTGTCGAACACGTAGTTGCCCATGGAGGCCAGGGCCTCGTCCGGCCGGCCGGGGCGGGCAGCCGGGCTGGGCGACTTCTCCGCGAACGCCTCGATGCGGTGGCCGTCCGGCGCGGCCCGCGCCACGCCGAGCCGGGTCGCCTGCCCGACGGGCACGCCGGTCGCCGCGACCGTGACCCCCGCGCCCCAGGCCAGGTGCTTGTCGATCATCTGCACGGGGTCCATCCGGTACACGTGATCGGCGCCGAACACCAGCACCAGGTCCGGCCGGTCGCCGGCGATCAGGTTCAGCGACTGGTAGATGGCATCGGCCGAGCCGACCTGCCAGCGCGGGCCGACGCGCTGCTGTGCCGGGACCGGCATCACGTAGTTGTCCAGCAGGCTGTTCAGCCGCCAGGTGGTGGTGATATGCCTGTTCAGGCTGTGGCTCTTGTACTGGGTCAGCACGGCGATACGCTGCACCCCGCCGTTGACCAGGTTGGACAGGGTGAAATCCACCAGCCGGTACACGCCGCCGAAGGTGACCGCCGACTTGGCCCGGTCCGCTGTCAGCGGCGCGAGGCGCCCGCCCTTCGCGCCCGCAAGGACGATGCCCAGGATTCGCATCACTCCTCCTGCCCGACGTCGTCATGCGCGATCGTACGTGATCGCCGGACACCGGGTGCGGCCAGCTCCCCGCCCCGGCTGGGTTCTGCCGGTCGGGGCGGCGGCCGCGGCGGCGGCGGCGGCGGGCCACGGTAAGGGACCTTCGGCATCCGCGCAAGTGAGGTAAGTCTCTTCCTGGCTGCCGCCTTCCGGGGTCAGGCTGAAGCCATGAACGCCAGATTCCAGCACCCGGCGGCGCGCAAGGGTCGCGGTGCCCCGCAGCCCCCGCCCGACGAGATCATCGGCTCCGCTCGGCGGCCCGTCGACTCGGCCGGCCGTGCCTGCTGCTGCCCGGCGAAGGCCGCAGTCCGGGTCGTCATCCCGCCGAGCCCAGGCCGGCCGCGAGAGACCGACCTGCTGCTGTGCGGCCACCACTACCGTGTCTCACGCCCGGCCCTGGTCAGGGCGAACGCCACGGCGTACCCGCTGCCCGGGATGCCGGAGGATACCGCCGCATGGATCGGCTTGGAGGTACCCGCCCCGGCCGCGTGACGCCTTGCCGGGACCTAGGTCCCGGCCAGCCGTGACGCTCATCCCTACCAGCGCGGCCTTGGCGCTGCGCATGCTCAGCCAGGAAGCAATCACGCGGATCGGGTAGGGAGACAGACCATGAAAGCAGCAGTAGTGCCCGGCTTCGGCCAGCCGTTGGTGATCGAGGAGCGGCCCATTCCCGAGCCTGGGCCCGGCCAGGTCGCCATCCGGATGGAGGCCTCGGGCCTGTGCCACACCGACATCCACGCCGCGAACGGCGACTGGCCGGTCACCCCCACTCCCCCGTTCGTCCCCGGACACGAGGGCGTCGGGATCGTGGTCTCGGTCGGCGACGGGGTAGCAAGCCCGCGGGTCGGCGACCGGGTCGCGGTGCCGTGGCTCGGCTACGCCTGCGGCACGTGCCGGTACTGCCTGACCGGCTGGGAAACGCTGTGCACGGCGCAGCAGAACACCGGTTACTCGGTGGACGGCTGCTATGCCGAGTACTTCCTGGCCGAGGCGCCCTTCGCCACACCGGTTCCCGCCGGCATCGACCCGCGCGAGGCAGCGCCGCTGACCTGCGCCGGGGTGACCACCTACAAGGCGGTCAAGGTCGGCAACGTACGCCCGGGTGACCTGGTGGTCATCGCGGGCGTCGGCGGCCTGGGCCACCTGGCGGTGCAGTACGCCAGGATCTTCGGCGGGACG
>JASHTQ010000708.1 GCA_030040475.1 Streptosporangiaceae bacterium | reverse complement strand
CGTGCCGTCGGCCGGCGGCTGCGGGGCGAGGGTGCCGAGCGGGCCGAGGTACCACCGCTGCGGCGCGGTTTTCTTGGGCGGCCAGTCGGGGAGTTCCCGCCACTGCCCGCCGCCCGCGTCCTTGGCCGCGCCGACCCAGATGCGGACGGGGCCGTAGGTCCTGGCTTCTTCGGTGCCCGTGCCTTTGGTGCCTGTGTCTTTGGTGCCCGCGTAGTGGTCGAGCCAGGCAAGGCTCTCGACGACCGCGGCGCCACCGCGCATGGTGGCGTCCAGGTGCGCCCACGGGCCGATCAGCAGGCGGACAGGCACGCCGCGGCCGGACAGCGCGCGGTACTGCTCGACGGTCTGCTCGATGAACACGTCCTGCCAGCCGCCGACGAGCAGGGTCGGGACGCTGAGGCGGTCCAGCGCGGCGCCGCACTGCAGCGGAGCCCAGAACGGGTCGGTGAGGTCCGGGTGTTCCAGCCAGCTCTCGAACCACGGTGCGTCGGCGCGCAGCAGGCCGCGGGCCGCGGCCGCGATCGGCATGCGGTCAAGCACCGGGCGCAGCCTGCGCTCGGCGGTGACCATCCGGTAGCCGCCGAGCAGCGCGCCGGTTCGGTCCTGATTGGCCATCAGGTCGCTCCAGCTGAGGAAGTTGTACAGGTCGAACACGCCGTTGCGGTACGCGGTCCTGCTGAAGTCGTGCGGCCCCACCTGGACGACCGCGGCGACGAGCTCGGGCGGCGGGTCGAGGGCAAGCGCCCACTGCACGAAGCCGAGGTAGCTGGCCCCGTAGGTGGCCAGCCGCCCGTCGAACCAGCTCTGCTCGCGCAGCCAGGCAACCGTGTCCTGGCCGTCGGCGGCCTCGTTGCCCATCGGCACGAACTCACCGCCCGAGCCGGACGTGCCGCGGCAGCTCTGCAGCAGCACGTGATACCCGCGTTCGGCCAGGATCTGGGCCGTGATCAGGCCGTAGGGGGCGCCCCTGCCGTAGGGGCAGCGAACGAGGATCGTCGCGGCAGGGCTGTTAGTGATCGGCAGGTAGTGGTCGGCGAGCAGCACCGTGCCGTCCGACATCGGCACCGGGACGCCGCGGTCCAGCGCGACGTAGTTGCGCTGCGCCGGGAGGGACCAGGCGCGGGTGAGCACCCTGCTCACCGTGGTCGCCGGCCGGCGCAGCGGGCGCGGACGGCCTTGATGGTCCTTGGTCACGTCAGGGCGTCCTTTCTGCGACGATGTGCTTGCAGGGCCAGATTGTTCGACAAGAACCTTTTGACCCGACATCTATTTGTAGCGCTTATGGGCGCGGCAGGGCAAGCCCTGTTTCGCCGTTGCCATCCGCTTGTTGTCCTCTTGTTGTCCTCTGTTGTCCTTTGTTGTCCTCTGGCCGGGGTCAGCCCGGGTCGTTGAGGCGTTTCCATTCCCGGCGTGCGCCGTCGGACCAGCGCTGATGCCTGTCGGCGAACAGCCGGGCAGCCTGCAGGCCGCTCCAGCGGCCGGGCAGCAGCTCACGGGGCAGGGCAGGGTCGACCGACGGGAACCGGCGCCAGGCGTGCACGAGCTCGACCTGGCGGGCGAGGACGTCGGCCGGTGCCCTGTCGGCGAACTCCGCGATGAACTGCCGGTACTGGTCCTCGATCGCGGTCAGGTCCCAGGCGGCCGCCACCATGAGGCGGACATCGGCCAGGCCGGATCGCGACGCCACGAACACGTGCGCGTCCTGCGCGACGCCTGCCTCTGTCAGCACCCCGACGGCCTCGGCCTCGCGGTCTGGGTGCGGGCTGATCCACAGCCCCGCACCCAGCGAGCCGAACCCGGCCCAGCTGAGCCTGCTGCGCACCACGTGCCTGGCGCGTCGTTCGCTGTCCGGGATGCGCACGTAGACCAGCAGCCAGCGGCCGTCCCAGTTCTCGATGGGACCGGTGAAGGAGTAGATGCGTTCGGCGCCTACGGTGAGCATCCGCCGGGCGCTGCCGGTGAGCTTCCACCTGGTCCTGCGGCCGACCTTCTCGGCGTCCAGCCAGCCGGACGCCGCGGTGCGCATCAGCGCCTGGCGCGTCGCCTTTTCCTCGATGCCGAGCCTGGCGAACGCGGCGAGCACCGCCGAGGTCCACGCCGTCCCGCCCCCGGTCAGCACGAACTCGCCGAGCAACGTGAACAGCAAGCCGCGCGCGCTCGGGGCGCCAGCCGCGTGCCGACGAGACAGCGCCGGCGGCTGGCCGACCGCAGCGGCCGCTGGCGATCTGGAGGGCGGCATGACAAGCGCAGGGTATCAGCGGTTCGGGCCGGATGCCCGCTGCTGTGCGCCGGCCCGGTCTGCCGTCCATAGGCTGGGGGCATGGGAGAGATGCGGCTGGTTCGGGTAGGTGATGTCCGGCTGGCCTACCGCGTGTACGGGCCGGCGTCCGCGGCGCCGGTCGTTCTCCTGCACGGCCTCGGCGGGGACAGCGCGGGCTGGGACGAGGTGGCCGAGGCCCTGTCAGGGTCACGGCGGGTCTACGCGGTCGACCTGCGCGGGCACGGGAACAGCGACTGGCCCGGTGAGTACACGTTGCCGCTGCTGCGCGACGACATGGCCGGGTTCCTTGACGCGCTCGGGCTGGGCCAGGTCGACCTGATCGGGCACTCCATGGGGGGCGCGGTGGCGTACCTGCTCGCCATGCGGCATCCCGGGCGGGTGCGGCGGCTGGTGCTCGAGGAGCCCGCCCCGCCGTGGCCGCGTGTGCCGCCGGTACCAGCACGTCCGCCCGGGCAGCTGTCCTTCGACTGGGCGGTGACCACGCTCAGCGTCGAGGCCAGCGACCCGCCCGCGTCCTCGCGTGACGGGCTTTCCTCGATCGGCGCCCCTACCCTGGTCATCGCGGGCGGCCCGGACAGCCCCGTCGACCAGAACCGGCTAGCCGAGATGGCCGGGCTCATCCCGGACGGCCGGCTTGAGACGATCCCGGCCGGGCATCTCGTTCACGCCGGGCAGCCGGACCAGTTCATCGCCGCCGTGATGTCGTTCCTCTCGGACGGCCGCTGACCTCTCGGACGGCCGCTGAGCAGGGCGCTCGGGCGGCGGGACGGGCTGGCTCAGGCGGCGGGGCCGCCGTCGTCGTCCCCGGCGCCGGAGGGGGCGGGTGCCGCCTCCAGGCGTTCGGGGAATTCGTCGCGCACGTCCTGTCCTTCGGCGTCATCGCCGTCCTCGTCGCGCTGCCAGCCGACCACCGGCGACTGCAGGTCACCCGTGTCATCGAGGCCTGAGCCTGCCGCGTACCAGACGCCCTGGGTGTCCGCGTCCGGCGACGGGCCGGCGTTCGGCGCGTCAGCGTAGAGGCCCGCAGGCTGGTGCGGGGTGAACAGCATCCAGGCACACGACACGAGCAGCACGAGGACGCACAGGCAGTAGATCCAGAACGCCGGCGTGACGCCGTTGCTGATCGTGAGCCCGAGCTGGCTGGCTTGCGACGACGAGATCCCGAACTGGGCGGGCGCGGTGGGCTGGGCGACCTGGATGAGCGCCGAGATCGCCTGGCCTGCCATCGGGATGATGGCGCCCGCGAGCAGGGCGGCTCCGTGCCGGATCGGGCGCCACAGCGCGGCCGCGACGACCACGAGGGCCACCGCCACCATCACCATGACGTCGCCGGCGATCACCGCTCCCGGGTTGCTGAAGGCGTTGCCCTCGGCAAAGGACTGGGTGGCGGTCGCCGTCCGCAGCGTGTAGGTGTCCCAGGACGGAGCGAACGCGATCGCCGCGCCGAGCCCGGCCAGCACCAGCAGGCCGGCCGGCCCGAGCTCCGAGCCGCGCAGCTTGCCCAGCCGGCCGGGGACGCCCTCCGGCCGCAGCCGGAAGGCCAGCGCCGATCCGATCGCGCACAAGAGCCAGCCGACCAGGCTGAGCGGGAGGCCGGCCCCCATGAGATGCGACCCCCCGGCGATGACCTCACCCAAGTCGGCGAAGAACAGGCCGAACGTGACGATGCTCATGCCCAGCCCGAGCAGCGCCCCCACCCGCAGCCGGGCGCCGCCCAGGAGGATGAGCACGGCGCTCAGGCTCCAGGCGGCCAGATAGATAACGTGAGGCACGAGCTCGACCGACTGCCGGGCCAGGCTCAGCCCGCCAAGATAGCCGGGGAACAGCCCGGCCACGCCGAAGGCGACGCCGGCTGCGAGCAGCAGGGCGGCGATGACCCCGCCGGTACCGGCACCGGTGCCGGTACCGAACGCCAGGCCGCCGGGACGCTGGCCGACCGAACCGATCGTGCCGGGCGCCTCGATCTCGGTGAACCGGGACCACGCGGCGGACCAGCCCTCGGGCGTCTCAGGCCACTGCTCCAGGGGATGCGACCGGGTCGGCCCCACCGCCCAGATCCCGTAGAAGTCCCGTCCTCGCCCGATCTCGTACCGGGCGCCCCGGTGCGTGATGGTCACGTTGTCGAACACGATCCGGCCTTCCTGCTCAGCTCGCCCCCATATGTGCTACATCGGAAACTAGAAAGTCGAACTGTAAGTCGGCTGAGCGATCTCTCAAGCATTCCTGACACTTCGCCACGGCCTACGGAGCCTAGCGCTCTTTGGTTGCACGCGGCAGGGCTCCGCCGGATAGCAGCCGGTAGGCGGCCACCGAGGTCGCCGGAAGGTGGGCCGTCCTGCTCAGCAGGCTGCCGGTCAGGCCACCCGTACCCCAGAGCAGTCCGGACATCACCAGGTAAGTCAGGCCAGAACCGGGCCGACGCCGGGCGGCCGCGGGCACCGTAGACATCGTGGATGAGACACGCATGGATATTCGCTCCTGCGACGAGATGGGAAGGGCCGCTGAAGCGGGGCGCACCACGCACCCGTAGGGAAACGCGTCGGCTCAGTCGGCCGGGCGCGCCCGTGCTAACGCCCCGCTAGGAGCGGGGCGGCGGGGTGATCGGAAACAGCCGGTGCACGATGGCGATCCTATCGCCTTCGGCCGTCCTCGCGACGCCTAGGCTGGCGGACATGCTGCTGACGTTCGGGCACGGTACGGCCGCGGCCGAGCAGATGGCCGGGCTGCTGCGGGACGCCGGCGTGGTTGCGGTAGTGGACGTGCGGACCGCACCGGGCAGCCGACGCCATCCGCACGTGGCGCGAACCGAGCTCGAACGCTGGCTGCCGGAGGCCGGGCTGTCCTACCGGTGGGAGAAGCGGCTCGGCGGGTTCCGCAAGCCGGGGCCGGATTCACCGGACGTGGTGTGGCGCGAGGACATGTTCCGCGGCTACGCCGAGCACATGCGCACCGCCGGGTTCCTCGCCGCCGTGGACGAGCTGCTGGCGCAGGCCGGGACTCAGGCCACGGCGGTGATGTGCGCGGAGAGCCTGTGGTGGCGCTGCCATCGCCGCATGCTGGCCGATTTCGTCTCTGTCGCGCGCGGCGTGCCGGTCGGCCACCTCATGCACGACGGGCGGCTCGAAGAGCACAGACCCTCCCCCGGCCTGCGGCTGCGTGAGGACGGCCTGCTGGTCTACGACGCGGGCCAGCCGCCGCTGCTGTAGCGCGGCTCATCGGGCCGAGGGCTCCGCCTCGATCGCCGGCGAAGGAGCACTCCTCGCCGAACCGGTCCGCGCAGGCTCGTCAGGCGGCGTCCGCCCGCCCTGCAGTCCCTGTCGCCCCCGCGGGCAGAGCGCCGGACGGCGCCGGGCAGGGACGAACCGGGCATCTTGTCCTGGCCGGCGACACGCGGACGCGGCACCCCGGACACCCGGCTTATCTCGGAGTGCTCACGTCGGGCACCGGGTCCTCCCGCAAGCGGTTAGGGGGCGGGCGGGGCGGTGTAGGCGGGGAAGCCGGAGGTCTGCCAGGCCGAGCCGGTGGGGGTGATGGCGAGGGCTTCGTAGCCTTCCAGGGCCTCCAGCCAGTCGCGGGCGGCGGAGCCCATCGCGTAGGCGGCGGTGGCGTAGGCATCCGTCTCGGCCAGGGCGGCGCCGATGACGGTAATGCTTGCCAGGTCGGTGGCGGGGGCGCCGGTGTGGGGGTTGACGATGTGCGGGCCGCGCTCGGCGGAGCCGGAGGTGGCCACGGCGAAGTCGCGGCCGGTGACCACGAGGGCGAGGGAGCCGGGGCGGAGGGGGTGGGCGATGCCTATCCGCCAGGGCTGGCCGGGCTCGCGCTCGCCGACGCACTGGACGTCGCCGCCGCCGTTCACGCAGTGGCTGGCGGAGCCCGCGGCGGTCAGGATGGCGGCCGCCCGCTCGATGGCCCATCCCTTGACGTAGCCCGATGGGTCGAAGCGGCCGCCTGGGGTGGTGGTGAAGTAGCCGTCGCTGCGGGCGCCGACGGCGGCGCAGGCGGCGAGGACCTCGGCGAGCTCGGGGGCGCAGTCAGACAACTGGAGTGAACCGTTGCCGAAGCGGGTCACGTCGCTGTCGTCACGGTAGGGCGAGAAGGTGGCGTCGACCCAGTGCAGCCAGCGCACCGCCCGGGCTAGGGCGCCGTCCGGCGAACCGGCCCAGTCGGGCACGTCGAAGGACACCACGGTGCCCATCACGGGCTCGGCGTGCCTGAGCCGCCCGCCTGCCATCGCCTGGTCAGATGCCCTTGTCTACCGCGGTCTGCAGCGACTGGATGTAGCCGCCGCTCGTGTAGGTCGCGCCGGAGACGGAGTCGATCTTCGCGTCCTGCGCGGCCAGCGTCTCGGCGATCAGGCGCGGGAAGGCGAACTGGCCGATCTGGATGTCGTGGATGGTGTTGCTCGGCTGCTGGAGGATCGACACCTTGACGATCTTGTTGTCCTTCACGACCAGCTGGATCTGGACCGGGCCGTAGATCGTGTTGGCCACGTTGCCGGTGACCGTGCGCTCATCGGCCGTGAGGCCGGTCTGCTTCCCGGTGGCGAACCCCTGGCCGCCGGAAGACGACCCGCCGGAAGACGACCCGCCGGAGGACGACCCGCCGGAGGACGACCCGCCGGAGCCGGATCCGGCGGAACCAGCGGAGCCGGATCCTGACGTACCTCCGGAGGACACGCCCGTCCCGCTCGTCGCCGCCGCGATGGCCGGGACGTGCGATTTGAACGACAGGAGGGCCACGAGGCCGACGATGGTGCCGGTGACGGCGAGGATGACTCGGCGCATTGCAGGTCCTCCTTTCAGAACTCGAACGACTCGAAGTGGATGTGCCGCTTGGGCACTCCTGCGGCCCGGAGCGCCTCGACCGCGGCCGATGTCATGCCGGCCGGGCCGCAGACGTACACGTCGTGCCGCTGCAGGCCGGGCACCAGCGAGCGCAGCACCCTCGGGGACAGCGGGTCCCCGCCGAGCTGGGCGCGCGACCCGACCAGGTAGTGCACGGTCGCGCCGCGCGCCGCCGCGATGGAGTCGAGTTCCTCGCGGAACACGATGTCGCGCTCGCTGCTCGCGCGGTAGATCAGGGTGACCGGGCCCGGCAGGGTCGAGAACATCGCGCGCAGCGGGGTGATGCCGACCCCGCCGGCCAGCAGCAGCACGCCCCGGTCAGAGCCCTGGGAGGTGAACGCGCCGAATGGCCCCTCGGCCATGACGCGGGTACCCGGCCGCAGGCTGGCGAGCGCCTCGCTGTGGTCGCCGAGGTCCTTGACCGTGATCCGCAGGACGCCCTTGCCGGGCGCGGCGGACAGCGAGTACGGGTGCGACGACCACCACAGGGACCTGGTGAAGAACCGCCAGCGGAAGAACTGCCCGGGCTCGGCGGCAAGCTCGTCCAGGTGGGCGCCGCCGATGTAGACCGAGGTCACGCCCGGCCCTTCTGGCTTGACCCCGATCACCTTGAAGCCGTGCCGGTAGAACGCGAGCACCGGGACCAGGAGCCGGTACCACAGCACGAGCGCGAACACGATCAGGTACATGGCCGACCACCAGAAGCGGGCCGCCAGGCTGTCGACGAACGAGGCGCCGACGGAGAACTGGTGACTGAACGCGAGCGCGATCGCCAGGTACGTATACAGGTGCAGGTAGTACCACGTCTCGTAGCTCATCCGCCGGCGAGCGGCCCGCATGGAGACGATGCCGATGCCGAGCAGCAGGAAGCCGGCGACCGTGGCCATCAGCACGTCGGGGTACTCGGTGAGCAGCACGCCGGTCTCGCTCACCACGCTGGTGTGCGCCTCGACCGCGTAACCCCACAAGATGAGCAGGCCGTGCGCGACGACCAGGCTGACGATGTACCTGCCGCCCATCGCGTGCCAGCGGGCCAGCCGGTCCGTGCCCACGCCGCGCTCGAGCGGAGGCAGCCGTGCCATCAGCGCGACGAGGACCACCACGCCGTACCCGGCCAGCAGGCCGAGGATCTCCCCCGCCCCGGTCAGCCAGCCGCCAAGACCGCTGACGTCCGGGGTGCTGTGCCACCACAGGATGATGACGGCGAGGGCGCCGAGCCCGATGACGGCCAGCACGGTGTTCGCGCTGAACCTGCCGGGCCTGGGCCGGCGGGACGCTCCGGGCACGGGTGGCCGGGCCGACCGCGACGGCACCGGAGCCCTGGAGGCTCCGCGGGCTCCGGGGGCAGGCCACCCCTCGGTTCCGGCCCCGGCGTGACGAGCCGGAGCGGGACGCCCTGTGACGCTGGTCACCGCACCTCCTCAGCCGCGCAGTCGCAGCTTTAAAAATGGGCCTAGCAGGATCGTATGCTCGCGCGCGAGCACAACGGCAGTTCTGGTTCCTGACGAATCACCCGCAGCGGCCGCGTCGGGTCCCTCTCCCTAGTTACGGGTACGTAGCGTGATCCCGCACGGTTCAACACGCCTCTGTAAGCGCTTCGTAATCGGCCTTACCGTTAGGTTAGAGGCCCCTTGCTCTTGAGTCAGGGCATACTGGCCTTACAGAGAGTATCTATCTGAATACATAGAGTCATAACCTGTCAGAGGGAACATCACGGATAGGATATGATCAAATGCTCAGAGTAAGCGACGTTTGGGAGCGAGCGCTCTACGCGCCGGCCCTGACCGAGGCCTGCGAGGCGGGTGAGGTCATCGTCATCCGTTCGGGCGGACGCTACGACGGCAAGCAGGGCATGAGCCTCGCCACCGGCGTGAGCAGCCGGTCCGCAGGCTCGCAGGCCCTCTGCCTGCACCTGGTGACGATCCCGCCAGGCACCCGGGGCGTGCCCCACGTCCACGATGGGCACGAGTCCGCCATCTACACCGTCAGCGGCGAAACCGAGGTCTGGCACGGCGAGGGCCTGCGGCAGCGCACGGTGGTCAAGGCGGGCGACTTCATGTACGTCCCGCCGGGCACGCCGCACCTGCCGGTGAATCGCAGTGACGTCATGACGGTCGCCGTGGTGGCCCGCACCGACCCGCAAGAGCAGGAGAGCGTCATCACCCTCAGCCTGCCGCCGCACCTTTCCGAACTGGACGCCTTTCCCGTCGCCAGCCAGGAGCCCTAGCCAACTGAACGCGGCGGCCGCGGCCGGATCACGCGCTTCCTGCCGGCCCGGCCACCGCACCCAGCGTGCCCGCCCCGCCTCCCGTGCCAGGGAGACAGCACTGCGCGCGCCGCACCTCCTCCCCAGCCGCCCCGCAAGGGGCCGCCGGCAGTGCGCGCACCAGGGGCGGGCGCGCTGTATTTCAGCCCACCGAAGCCTCGGGAGGAGGATCAGCCCTCGAAGGCCTCGGGCGAGGGGCAGGAGCACATCAGGTTGCGGTCGCCGTAGGCCTGGTCGATCCGGCGGACCGGGGGCCAGTACTTCGAGCGGCGGTCCACGCCGACCGGGTAGGCCGCCTCCTCGCGGTCGTAGGGATGCTTCCACTCCCCCGCGATCAGCATGTCGGCGGTGTGCGGGGCGTTGCGGAGCGGGTTGTCGGCGGGGTCGTACTCCCCCGTGGCCACCCGCTCGATCTCGGCCCTGATCGCGATCATCGCGTCGCAGAACCGGTCGATCTCGTCCAGGCTCTCGCTTTCCGTCGGCTCGATCATCAGCGTGCCCGCGACAGGGAACGACATCGTCGGCGCGTGGAACCCGTAGTCGATCAGCCGCTTGGCCACGTCGTCAACGGTGACGCCCGTGTCGCGAGTCAGCGGGCGCAGGTCGATCACGCACTCGTGCGCGACCAGGCCGTTCCGGCCGGTGTAGAGCACCGGGTAGTGCGGCGCCAGCCGCTTGGCCACGTAGTTGGCGGACAGCACCGCGACGCCGGTGGCGCGGCGCAGCCCGTCCGCTCCCATCATCGCGACGTACGCCCACGAGATCGGCAGGATGCCCGCGGAGCCGTACGGCGCGGCCGCGACCGGGCCGACCACGCCGCGGCCGGGCAGGAACTCGGCCAGGTGCGCGCGGACGGCGACCGGGCCGACGCCGGGGCCGCCGCCGCCGTGCGGGATGCAGAACGTCTTGTGCAGGTTCAGGTGCGACACGTCGGCGCCGAACGACGGCAGGGTCGCCACGCCGACCAGCGCGTTGAGGTTCGCGCCGTCGATGTAGACCTGGCCGCCCGCGGCGTGCACCGCGTCGCACACGGCGCTCACGTTCTGCTCGTAGACGCCCGCCGTGGACGGGTAGGTCAGCATGATCGCGGCCACCTGCCCGTCGTGCGCGGCCAGCTTGGCGTCCAGGTCGATCAGGTCGATCGCGCCGTCCGAGCCGCACTTGACCACCGCGACGCGCAGCCCGGCGAGCACCGCGCTCGCGGCGTTCGTGCCGTGCGCCGACTCGGGGATCAGGCAGACGTCGCGGTCAAGCTCGCCGTCGCAGGCACGAGAGGCGTGGTAGGCCCTGATCGCGAGCAGGCCCGCCAGCTCGCCCTGGGAGCCGGCGTTCGGCTGCACGGATACCGCGTCGTAGCCGGTGATCTTGGCCAGCCGGACCTCGAGCGACTCGATCAGCTCCTCGTAGCCGCCCGCCTGCGGCGGCGGCGCGAACGGGTGCAGCCCGGCGAACTCCGGCCAGCTGATCGGCTCCATCTCGGCCGCCGCGTTCAGCTTCATCGTGCACGAGCCGAGCGGGATCATCGACCGGTCGAGCGCGATGTCGAAGTCCGCGAGCCGCCGCAGGTAGCGCAGCATTGCGGTCTCGCTGCGGTGGGAGCCGAACACCGGGTGGGTGAGGTACTCCGAGGTGCGGCGCAGCGGGTCGGGCAGCACGTCGACAGCGCCGAGGGACAGCTGCACCTCCTCGGGCCGCTCCACCCGGCAGATGGCGGCGACGAGCTCGCGCAGCGCCTCGTCGGTGGTGGTCTCGTCGCAGCTGACCTGCAGCGCGCCGTCCGGCGCCAGGTACAGGTTGTAGCCCGCGTCCCTGGCCCGGTCCAGGACGGCGAGCGCCTCGTCGCGCCCGCCACCCAGGACGATCCGGATGGTGTCGAAGAAGTCACCACCTCCCGTTCGGTATCCGAATTCCCTGAGGGTCGCGGCGAGGATGGCGGCGCTACGGTGCGCGCCCCGTGCGATGGCGGCCAGGCCGTCAGGCCCGTGGTAGGCGGCGTACATGGCGGCGGTCACCGCGAGCAGGACCTGGGCCGTGCAGATGTTGCTGGTCGCCTTCTCCCGGCGGATGTGCTGCTCGCGAGCCTGCAGCGCGAGGCGGTAGGCCGGCCGGCCGTCCGCGTCCACCGACACCCCGACCAGCCTGCCCGGCAGCTGGCGCTTGAGCGGGTCGCTGACCGCGATGTAGCCGGCGTGCGGGCCGCCGTACCACAGCGGCACGCCGAACCGCTGGCTGGAGCCGACCGCGATGTCCGCGCCCGTCTCGCCTGGCGGCCGCAGCAAGGTGAGCGCCAGCAGGTCGGCGGCGACCACGGCCAGCGCGCCCGCGGCGTGCGCCGCCTCGATCAGCGGGGCGAGGTCGCGCACGGCGCCGGACGCGCCGGGAAACTGCAGCAGGACGCCGAACAGGTCGCCGGTCGCGGCAATGGACTCCGCCGTCACCGGCTCGACGACCAGGTGGATGCCGAGCGGCTCGGCGCGGGTGCGCAGCACGGCCAGCGTCTGCGGCAGGCAGTCGGCGTCGGCGAGGAAGGTATGCCCGCGCCTGGCGGACCGGCGCGCCAGCGTCATCGCCTCGGCGGCGGCGGTGGCCTCGTCGAGTAGCGAGGCGCCGGCCCACGGCAGCGCGGTCAGGTCGGCGATCACGGTCTGGAAGTTCAGCAGCGCCTCGAGCCTGCCCTGGGAGATCTCCGGCTGGTACGGGGTGTAGGCCGTGTACCAGGCGGGATTCTCCAGCACGTTGCGGCGGATGACCGCCGGGGTGATCGTGCCGTAGTAGCCAAGGCCGATCATCGAGGTCAGCACCTGGTTGCGGTCGGCCATCCGGCGCAGCTCGGCGAGCGCCTGCGTCTCGGACAGCGGCGCGGGCAGGGTGAGCTCCGCGGTCTTGGTGCCGGCCGGCAGGGCGGCCTGCGTGAGCTCGTCGAGCGAGGTGTAGCCGAGGCTGGCGAGCATGCGCTGCTGCGCGGCCTGCGATGGGCCGATATGACGTGCACTGAAGTCGCCGATGTGACGTGCACTGAAGTCTGAGTCCCTCATGGAGCCTCCCCGGAAGAGCGCGGCTGACGGTACCGAAGGCTCCCCGTCTGTCGCGGCGGCGAGCACGCTGCCGCTCCAGAGATGCCTGTTCCGCCCGGTCCGTGTGCCTGAGAGGTTCCGGGGATGTTGCCCCTTCGGCGCCCGCCGCTAGACGGCGGGATCTCTCCCGGTCGGTGTCATCAGCACCTCAGATCTTACCGGAGAAGAACCAGATTGTGGGAACGGGCGGTCAGCTCGTCCGGCGGAGGCGGCGCTTGGCCAGGTCGTCCTGGAGGCCGGGAGCGCCGGCCTCGGGGCCGACCGCCACCCAGGGGTCCTCGGCGCGGACGGCGGGCAGCACGGCCAGGTCGCCCTCGACCTCGCGCCAGACCCGGCCAAGGGCGATGCCGAACACCCCCTGGCCGCCGGCGAGCAGGTCGACCACCTCGTCCGGGGACGTGCACTCGTACACGCTGACGCCGTCGCTCATCAGCGTGACCTCGGCCAGGTCGTCGGTGCCGCGGTCGCGCAGGTGCTGGACCGCGGCCCGGATCTGCTGCAGCGAGATCCCGGTGTCGAGCAGCCGCTTGACCACCTTCAGCACCAGGATGTCGCGGAAGCTGTAGAGCCGCTGGGAGCCGGAACCGTGCGCGGGGCGCACGCTCGGCTCGACCAGGCCGGTGCGGGCCCAGTAGTCCAGCTGGCGGTAGGTGATGCCGGCCGCTGAGCACGCGGTCGGCCCGCGGTAGCCGACGTCGCCGGGTTCCGGGTCGGCCTCGGGGGCACCGCCCTTCGGATCAGCGGGGGCTTGCCCGGCACCGGGGATCTCGCTGAGGTCGAACAGGGCATCCTGCGGGTCTGCGGGTCCATTGGCGGGTCCGCCAGCGGATCCGCTGTCACCCCTGGTCACCGCCACGCCCACCTCCACGGGAGCCGACTACCCACCGCACTCGCACCGTAAGCCGGCCCGGCCGCCGCCGTCAACGACCGCGCACGGCGCGTCGCGACATTCCCGCCTCCTCCGGGCATAACGCCGAACCCGGCGGGCTCAGGTCGCCCGGCCGAAATCCTCGGGCGAGATGGTGTCGAGGAACTCCCGGAACTTCTCCACCTCGTCCTCTTGCTCGTCCGGGATGGGCACGCCCACCTCGTCCAGGATCTCCTCGCTCGCGAAGATCTGCGCGCCGGTGCGCAGCGCGAGCGCGATCGAGTCCGAGGGCCGCGCGCTCACCTCGGCGCCGTTGGAGAAGAC